>DATJPE010000008.1 GCA_035506535.1 Actinomycetes bacterium
GATCAGGACCTGATGCGGGCGTTGTCCGGGTCGTACATCGGACGGAGCGAGACGACTGCAGGGTAGCGCTCCCCGGCCACCTCGACCTCCCACGTCCCGGAGTCGAGGAACGCGGCGCCGACTGGTACGTCGGCCTCGACCATGGCCAGCCCGACCGCCCCGCCGAGGGTGTGGCCGTAGCTGCCCGCTCGGACGTACCCCAGCGCCTGGCTGTCGCGGAGCACGACCTCGCCGTGGTGCAGGAACGGCTCCGGGTCCAACAGCCGCACCTGGAGCAGGCGCCGGCGCAGCGGCCCCTCCGCCTTGCGCGCGAGCACCGCATCGCGCCCGACGAAGCCCCCCGGCTTGTCCAGGGCGACCGCGAAGCCGAGCCCGGCCTCGAGCACCGAGTCGGTGTTGTCGATGTCGTGGCCGTAGTCGCGGTAGCCCTTCTCCATCCGCAGGCTCGCCAGTGCCTTGAGGCCGGTGTGGGCGAGGCCGTACGCCGTCCCAGAGCCGACGAGCTGCTCGTAGGCGTGCACCGCCATCTCCGAGGGGACGTACAGCTCGTAGCCGAGCTCGCCGAGGTAGGTGATCCGCACGCACAACGCGCGGGCGAAGCCGAGGTCGATCTCGCGGGCCGCCCGGAAGGGGAACGCCTCGTTCGACAGGTCGACGCTGGTCAGCGACTGGAGGAGCTCGCGCGACCGCGGCCCCTGGACGTTGACCTGGGCGAAGGCCGAGGTGACATCGGAAACCGTTGCGGTATAAGGTCTTCCGTGGCGTGAGAGCCACGTCTGGACATGCCCGTACGCCGTGTCCGACGCGACCACCAGGAACCGGTCCTCGGCCAGCTTGGTCACCGTCAGGTCCGCTTCGAGCGTTCCCTCGTCGTTCAGCCACTGGGTGTAGGTGATGACGCCGGGCTCACCGTCCACGGCGTTCGCGGAGACGTGGTCGAGGAGGGCTCCGGCCTGCGGCCCCTGGACGAGGAACTTGGACATGAACGACATGTCCATGAGGCCCACCGCCTCACGCACCGCGCGGTGCTCGGCGGCCCACTGCTCGACGTACGCGGGCCGCCCCCACGTGGGCTCGCCCGGCTCGGGGGTCTGCCCCGGGCCGGCGTACCAGTCCGCGCCCTCCCAGCCACTCACGTCCTTGAAGTACGCCCCCTGGTCGGCGAGCAGGTGGTGCAGCGGCGAGCGCTTCACCCCGCGTGCGGTCCGCATCGCCCGTCCGGGCGCATGCGAGGCGTACACCAGCCCGAGGGTCTCCACGGTCCGCTCCGCGCGGTAGCGCGGGTTCGTCTGGTAGCGGTGCGCCCGGTCGATGGAGAAGCCGGTGACGTCGACGTCCGGGCGACCCGAGACGATCCAGTGCGCCACGATGCGGCCCAGGCCACCGCCGGTGAGGATCCCGACGGAGTTCAGCCCGGCGGCGACGAAGTAGTTCTCGATCCCGGGCGCCTCGCCGACCACCGGCAGCAGGTCCGGGGTGAACGACTCCGGCCCGCAGAAGAACGTGCGTACGCCGACCTCGAGGCTGACCGGGACCCGCGCCATCGCCTTCTCCAGATACGGGGCCATCCGGTCCCAGTCCGGCGCGAGCTCGGTGAAGGAGGTGTCCGCCGGGATCCCGTCGACCCGCCAGGGCGCGCACACCGGCTCGAAGAGGCCCACCATGAGCCCGCCGCCCTCCTCGCGGTAGTAGCCGTAGGACGAGGGATCCTCGAACACCGGCCACGCGGGGTCCATCCCGGGGACTGTGTCGGTGATGAGGTAGTAGTGCTCCGCCGCCTGGAGCGGGATGGTCACGTCGTTACGCTCGCCGAGCTGCCGCGCCCACATCCCGGCGGCGTTGACGACGTACTCGCACTCGACGTCGCCGCGCGGGGTCGCCACCCCCGAGACCCGGCCGTCACGGACGAGGACCCGATCGACCGCGACCCCCTCCACGACCTGGACACCGCGCTGCCGGGCACCCCTGGCCAGCGACATGGTGACGTCCACCGGGTTGACCCGGCCGTCGCCCGGCACGTAGAAGCCCGCCAGCAGGTCGGACGTCTCCGCGAGCGGGAACCGGTCCCTGATCTCGTCGGGGGAGATCTCGTGGACCTCGAGGCCGCAGAGCCGGTTGAACGCGGCGACCCGGCGGTACTCCTCGAGCCGCTCCTCGTCGGGGGCCGCCTCGATGAAGCCCACCGGCTTGAAGCCCGTGGACAGACCGGTCTCCGCCTCGAGCTCGGCGTAGAGCCGCCGGGTGTAGAGCCGCATCGCCATCGAGGTCTCGGAGAACGACCCGAAGCAGGTCATGAGGCCGGCCGCGTGCCAGGTCGTGCCGGAGGTCAGCCGGTCTCGTTCGAGCAGGACGACGTCGGTCCAGCCCTCGCGGGCGAGGTGATAGGCGATCGAGCAGCCGATGACCCCTCCTCCGACGACGACGACCCGGGCACGGGTCGGCAGGTCGAGGCTGGGCGTGTCGGTCATCGGGGCACTCCGGGGTCGAGACGTCTGGGACCGCTCGGCATGCTAGAGGGATGGACCTGGGTCGTTTCGGCGTGTGGCGAAGAGGCGCGGAGCTCTCCCCGGACCTCGCGCGCGAGGTCGAGCGTCTGGGCTACGCCACCTTGTGGGTCGGCGGCTCGCCGACCGGGGACCTGGACATCGTCGAGGAGCTGCTCGACGCCACGACGTTCCTCACCCTGGCCACCGGCGTCGTCAACCTCTGGCGCAGCGACGCCACGACCGTGGCGTCGTCGTTCCATCGCCTCGAGGCCGCGCATCCCGGACGGTTCCTCCTCGGCGTCGGCGTCGGGCATCCCGAGTCCGTCGCGGGCTACCGGTCGCCGTACTCGGCCCTGGTCGCCTACCTCGACGACCTCGACGCGGCGGGCGTCCCGCCGCAGCGCCGGGTGCTGGGGGCGCTGGGCCCGCGCGTGGTGGGTCTCGCCGGCGAGCGTGCCCTGGGCGCGCACCCCTACCTCGTGCCGTCGGAGCACTCGCGGCGGGCGAGGGCGCTCCTGGGTCCCGAGCGGCTGCTGGCGCCCGAGCACCTCGCGGTCATCGACCCGGACCCGGTACGTGCTCGCGCGCGCGGCCGATCGGCGGTGGCGAAGCCCTACCTCGAGCTGACCAACTACCGGCGGAACCTGCTCTCGCTCGGGTTCGACGCCGCCGACCTGGCCGACGGCGGCAGTGACCGTCTGGTCGACGCGCTGGTCGCCCACGGCGGGCCCGAGCAGGTCGCGACCCGCCTCGCCGAGCATCTCGGTGCGGGAGCCGACCACGTGGCGATCCAGCTGCTCGCCGAGTCCGAGGACAGCTACGTCGCCGGGCTGGCCGCGCTGGCACAGGCGCTGCCGGGCTGAGCGCGCCCCGCGACCCGGCGGGCGTCCCAGCCCATGACCGCGTCCGCCTCGAGGAGGTCGGGGCCGCCAAGGACCCGGTCGTACGTCGGGTCACCGCCTGCGCCGTAGGGGTGGTTGATGGGGACTTAGGTCCTCACCCACGATCGGCCGGCGGGCCATAGGGTCGGACCAGGCATGGTCGACGTCGACCAGCGGCCCGGAGGGGAGTCCACCCGTGACCCAGATGCTCATCGTCGCCGGGTACGCCGACCCCGCCGCCGCCCAGGCCGACTTCGACGCACTCGCCGTCGCCGTGCACGACAAGCAGCTGCGCTCCGACGGGATGATCCTCGTCGGCAAGGACGACGCCGGCCAGGTCACCGTCCGCGACACCGGTGACCGGTTGGGCCGCAAGGGCGCAGGGTGGGGCGGCGGCGTCGGTGTGCTCGTCGGCCTCTTCGCCCCCCCGCTGCTCGCCTCGGTCGCGGTGGGTGCCGCCGCCGGTGCCGTGGTCGGGAAGTTCACCGGGCACAAGGTCCGCGCGGCGATCGAGGCCAAGGTGGGTGACGCGCTGCAGACCGGGTCTGCGGTCGTGATCGGGGCCTTCGACGCCGAGGACCGCCTCGCCGTGGAACAGGCCCTCGCGAGCTCGCCGATGAAGTCGGTCGTCGAGAGCGACGAGGGCGGCATCTCAGAGCTGAAGGCCGCGCTCGCAGAGGCGATGGGCAAGTTCAACCCAGACCGCACGGTGCTCCCGATCGCCGACCGTGCCTTCGGGGGCGTGGCCGGGCGAACCATGGACGAGTCCGTGGCCGACTGGGCGATCGTCGCCGGTCCGACGCCACCCGAGGGTGCGCCTAACGTGCTCGTCGTCCTCATCGACGACGCGGGCTACGGCTCGCCGGACACCTTCGGTGGCCCGATCGCGACCCCGAACCTGACCCGGGTGCAGCGCATGGGCCTGACCTACACCGGGTTCCACGTGACCGCCCTGTGCTCCCCGACCAGGGCGGCCATGCTGACCGGACGCAACCACCACCGGGTCGGCATGGGCTCGATCGCGGAGTTCCCCGGCCCATTCCCCGGCTACACCGGCGCCGTGCCGAGGAGCTGCGCCTCGCTGCCGCGGATCCTGCGGGAGAACGGTTACGTCACCGGTGGCTTCGGCAAGTGGCACCTGACGCCGGACCACGTCCAGGGAGCAGCGGGCCCGTTCGAGCGCTGGCCGTTGGGATGGGGCTTCGACCACTACTGGGGCTTCCTGTCCGGTGCGGCCGGTCAGTACGACCCGATCATCACCCAGGACAACTACACGCTGGGCGTGCCGGAGGGGAAGAACGGCGAGGAGTACTACTTCCCGGACGACCTCACGGACAAGGCGGTCGAGTGGCTGCACGCGATTCGCGCGCAGGACTCCGCGAAGCCCTGGATGATGTACTACTCGACCGGGTGTGCGCATGCGCCACACCACGTGCCGCGGTCGTGGGCCGACAAGTACGCCGGCAAGTTCGACGAGGGCTGGGACAAGCTGCGCGAGGAGATCTTCGAGCGGCAGAAGGCGCTCGGCGTCGTTCCCGCCGACACGGAACTGACCGAGCGGCCCGACCTGTTCCCGGCCTGGGACGGCCTCAACGACGCCGAGAAGAAGCTGTATGCCCGCCAGATGGAGGTCTACGCCGGCTTCCAGGAGAACGCCGACTGGAACGTCGGCCGGCTGCTGGACGTGATCGAGGAGATGGGCGACCTCGAGAACACGCTGATCTTCTACATCTGGGGCGACAACGGGGCGAGCCTCGAGGGTACGACGACCGGCTCGTTCAACGAGATGACGTTCCTCAACGGGGTCGTGCTCGACGCCGAACACCAGCTGCGGCTCATCGATCAGTACGGCGGCATCGACGCGCTCGGCGGCTCACACACCGCGCCGCACTGCGCGGCCGCCTGGGCGCACGCGTGCAACACCCCGTTCCAGTGGGGCAAGCAGCTGGCGAGCCACCTCGGCGGTACGCGCAACCCGATGGTGGTCGCCTGGCCGGAGCGGATCCGTCCGGACTCGAGGATGCGCGGCCAGTTCACGCACTGCATCGACATCGGCCCCACGGTGCTCGAGGTGGTGGGCATCCCGGAACCCCATCTCGTCGACGGGATCGAGCAGCAGCCGATGGACGGTACGAGCTTCGCCTACACCTTCGCGGATGCGACGGCGGCCGAGCGCCACAGGACGCAGTACTTCGAGATCATCGGAGCTCGCGCCATGTACAAGGACGGCTGGTGGGCCTGTACGAAGCTGGACAAGGCGCCCTGGGACCTCTCGCCGGAGACGCTCTCCAGGTTCGGCCCCGGCAGCGGCTGGGACCCCGATGAGGGTCCGTGGGAGCTCTACTACCTCCCTGACGACTTCTCGCAGGCCAAGAACCTCGTGGACGCCCATCCCGAGAAGCTGCAGGAGCTCAAGGCGCTGTGGTGGGTCGAGGCGGAGCGCAACAACGTGCTGCCCGTGCTGGGCTGTCTGTCCGTCTTCTTCGGGATCCTTCCGCCGTTGCCCACGATCACTCGCCTGTCCTTCGCCAACGACGTGCAGAACCTGCAGCGGGGCATGACGCCGCGCATCCTCGGACGGTCGTACGCCATCGAGGCGCAGCTGCACGTACCGGACGACGGGGCCGAGGGCGTCATCGTCGCGAACGCGGACTTCATCGGCGGATACGGACTGTGGGTGGACGAGAAGGGGCTGCTCAACCACACCTACTCCTTCCTCGGCGTGGAGTCCTATCGGCAGACCGCCACCCAGCCGCTGCCCTCCGGCGACGTCACGGTGAAGATGCTCTTCGAGGCCGACGACGTGAAGCCCGGCACCGGCGGCAAGGTCACCTTGTACGCCAACGATGTCGTGATCGGAGCCGGCGTGATCCCGCGCACGGTGCCGCTGGCCTTCTCCAGTTACGCCGGCATGGACATCGGGCGGGACAACGGCCTCGTCGTGGACCGTGACTACGAGGACCGGGCGCCGTACGCCTTCACGGGAACGATCAAGAACGTCGTCTTCGACCTGACGCCGCACACCCACGACGACGAGTCGGCCCTCCATGGGCTCACCGCCCAGGCGGGCGTGGCGCACGGGGCAGCCGGCTGAGCGAGTGACGGGGCCGCGCACCCGCGGCTGAACAGGAGGTGGTCCGCGTGGCAGGAACCAAGGTCGAGCACCCATCGATCGACGACCGGAAGAGGCGCGGCAAGCAGGCGGCCGAGCGGGCGGCGCTGGATTCGCACGGGATGTGGGCACCCAGTGCCGACCGACCCGACCCAGTTGCGCTCCTCGAGGAGCAGAACGCCACCCGAGAGCCCGACCTGGTTCCCGTGCGGCACGGGAGGATGGCCGTCTCGCCCTTCACCTTCTACCGGGGGGCGGCGAGGATCATGGCGTTCGACCTCCATGACACCCCGACCGCTGGCTTGACGGTTCAGATGTGCGGGGACGCCCACCTGTCCAACTTCGGTGGGTTCGCCTCGCCGGAGCGTCGTCTGCTGTTCGACCTCAACGACTTCGACGAGACCTTGCCCGGGCCCTTCGAGTACGACGTCAAGCGGATGGCCGCGAGCTTCACGATCGCCGCACGAAACAACGGGTTCGTGAAGGCGGACGTCCGAGAGGTGACGCGGGCGTCCGTCGCGGCTTACCGGGAGGCGATGGCCCAGTTCGCGTCCATGCGGACTCTCGAGGTCTGGTACGCACGGATGTCCGAGGACGAGGTCCTCGCCGCCGCCCGTACCTCCCCCAAGTCCAAGGCCGACGCCAAGCTGCTGAAGCGGGGGGAGCGGATCGTGGAGAAGGCGCACTCCCGCGACAGCCTGCAGGCGCTCTCGAAGCTCGCTGAACAGGTCGACGGCCGGTACCGGATCGTCAGCCAGCCACCGATCGTGGTCCCGCTGCGCGACCTCGCCGTGACCTACGGCATGTCGGCCGACGAGGTGGAGCCGGTGCTGCGTGAGCAGTTCCGTTCCTACCGGGCGACGCTGCAGGACGACCGACGCCACCTCCTGGAACGCTTCGAGTTCGTGGACGCGGCGCGCAAGGTTGTGGGTGTCGGGAGCGTCGGTACTCGTGCGTTCATCGTCTTGCTCCAGGGTCGTGACCAGGACGACCCTCTCTTCCTGCAGGTCAAGGAGGCCACCGCCTCGGTCTACGAGCACCACCTCCCGCGCAGCCGCTACAGCCAGCACGGGGAGCGAGTCGTGAACGGCCAGCGTCTGATGCAGGCGGCGAGCGACATCTTCCTCGGCTGGACCAAAGGGCTCGACACCACGCGGCACTTCTACTGGCGCCAGCTGCGCGACATGAAGGCGTCGGCGCTCGTGGAGAGCCAGACGCCGACGGCCATGGGCGTCTACGCGGGTCTGTGCGGGTGGACGCTGGCCCGCGCCCACGCGCGATCGGGCGACGCGATCGCCATCAGCGAGTATCTAGGCGACGGCGATGGCTTCGACAGCGCGATCGTGCGCTTCTCCTCCCACTACGCCGACCAGAACGAGCGCGACTACGAGGAGTTCCGCCGCGCGATCGATACGGGGCGCCTGCGCTGCCAGATGGGGCTCTGACCGGCTCAGCCGAGACGTGTGGCCAAGGACGTGACGATCTCGAGGTCCGCGTCCAGCCAGTCGACGCTGAGCAGATCCTCCCTGGCCAGCCAGCGCAGCTCGTCGTGCGCTCCCGTGGTCTGCGGAACCTGAGAGGAGGTCGCGAACCACAGCCGCATGCGAGAACCGTGGGGAAGCGGCCAGGAGCCGTCGTCCGCGCCGGGCAGCTCCGCCCCGAGCTCTGCGTCGATGCCGAGCTCCTCGCGCAGCTCCCGTCGCAGCGCGTCCTCGGGGCGCTCGCCCGGCTCGACCTTGCCGCCCGGGAACTCCCAGCGTCCCGCCAGCCCTTCCGGTCCCGTCCGCCTCGCCGCGAGGAGCACCGTCGGTGCCGACAGAGAGTCGACGAGGACCGCTCCCACGATGAGCGTCCCAGCGCCAGCCACCGTCAGACTCTAGGTGTCCCGGGGGCCGAGTCGTGACCGACGCTGTCTCGCAGGCCAGATTCGGCTGTCCCGCGGGCACGTCGATCATGGCCGAATTGGGGATGCCGGGCCGCGGGGCGCGCGCGTACGGTCGTGGCCACGCAAGGGGACCGCACACGCCGAGGGGGAGTCGCATGCACGCCAGGACGCGCCGGTTGGCCGGCATCGGGGCGGTCGGGGCCGCGGTCGTCGCGGCGCTGCTCGCAGGGCCGGCCGGCGCGTCGGCGGACACGCCCACCCCGGTCGTCGTCTTCACCGACGCAGGAGCAACCGGCGCCACCGCCCGGCTGTCCGTGGCCGCTCCCGATGGCTCCGGCGTGACGCGGCTGACGCCGTCGAACCTCTACACCTGGAGCTCGGCCGTCTCGGCCGACGGCAACACCCTGGTGCTGGGCGCCGCGATCACCACGCCGACGAAGAACGACGTCTTCGACTTCTCCACCGGTCTGGTTCTCGTGCGACGGGACGTGAGCACGGTCACCACCACCTTGCTGTCGTCGAGCTACGAGGGGACGCCCGCCGTGTCCGCGGACGGCTCGACCGTCTGGTGGCTGTACGACGGCTGCGTCTTCAAGCACGCGAACGGGACCACGACCAAGGAGTCGAGCGGCGTGTTCAGCCCTCCCAAGGGTTATGACACCTACGGCTTCGCGGTCTCGCCCGACGGAACTCAGGGGGCAGCGGTCTTCCTCAAGACGAACGCCGCCGGGGCTGCGACCGCCGGTGAGATCGTGACCCACCCGCTCGACGGCAGCTCGGGGCCGTTCGTCGACAAGAAGTACTCCGGTGGCCCGGTACCCAACCCGACCGACCTGGCCTGGGTGGACAACACCACGGTGTTCTACGCCGACCAGACCAGCGCCTCGGAGTCAGGCTTCGCCACGCACACCGTGGCCCTCTCGGCGGACGGGAAGAGCGGGACGACGGCCGACGGCCCGGCGAACTACTACAACGCCGGCAAGCTGGGCAGCGACTGGTGGATGTGGACCGACACGGGGACGGGCTCCTCGCTGGTCACCCACTGGGGCACGACCGCGGACCCGACCGTGGCTCCGTCGTCGCTGAGCGACCGGGTGGACGGCCAGCACTCCTACTCCTATCAGGCAACCGCGGCCGTCCCACCCGCGCTCGGTACGCCGGCGAACAAGGCCGGCGCCAACGCCTTCCTCGACGTGTCGACGAACGGCACGACCACCGGCAAGAAGGTCGTCTACCTCTCCCAGAACCTGTACTGGGTCCCGGTCCCGGGCACGACCTTCGCCAACGACGCGGACGAGGTCGACTACGGCGTGTTGCAGTACTCGACCGACGGTAGGAAGACCTACCGCACTCTCGCGCACACCAACGCCGACAACCCCGTCGCGTGGCCGGGCGCCTCCGGTTACTTCGGCAACGGACGAACCCAGGCGTTGACGCGCAACACCTGGTTCCGCTGGCACTACCTCGGCGACCTGTTCACCAAGGCCGGGTACAGCAATGTCCAGGAGGTGTCCGTCAGCCCGACGGTGAAGCTCTCCGTGGCCAAGTCGGGGAGCCGCCGCACGATCAGCGGCAAGGCGGCCCGCCAGGGCGGCAAGGCGACGCTGTACCGGATGTCCGGCGGTCACAAGACCAAGATCGCGACGGTGAAGCTGACGTCCAAGGGCGGGTTCAGCTTCGGCAAGCGTTCCCTGGCCAAGGGGACCTATGAGGTCGTCGTCGCCGCGGACAAGTCCTGGGCAGCGAGCACGAAGACGCTCAAGATCTGACCGTTCGAGGGTTGCTGCAGACGGGTGCATTCCCACAGCGGCTCCCTCAAGGCAAGTTGGCGCCGAGTCGAAGCATTCGGTTACGGTGCTTGGAGGGGCACGTCCTGACGCATGTCGGCCGGCGGGCACCGGGGGTCACGACGAACGACCGACCGCAGGCCACCTGGCCGGCACGGAAGGACAGACATGACCGCTCCTCGGCGATCCGCCACGCCCAAGGCGACCACCCAGCACCGGACCGTCAGGTACCGGTGGGCCGTGTGCGCGGCTCTGCTCACGGTCGCGGTCGTCGTCTCCGGGGGTCTGTTCGCGCCAGCGGACGCCACGACGCGCTGGCAGTCCGGGGTGTACACGAGCACGTGCGGCAAGTCCGCCGTCAAGACCTTCGGCTCATGGCGGCACGCCCGCGTGGAGCGCACCTCCGGATACATCTCGACCGGCACGTGGGCCCAGTTCGCCAAGTTCGCAGGGCTGGGTCGGTGCCTCAGCCAGGACGGCCTGCCGATGACGCTGTCCGTCGCGATGCTGCCCGGCAGCGGCGGCGACCTCGCGGATGGTGCCAAGGGCGCGTACAACTCCTACTGGGCCGCTTTCGGGCGCAACGCCGTGAGGTACGGCTACTCCCACGCCACGCTTCGGATCGGCTGGGAGATGAACGGAGCCTGGTTCAAGTGGAGCGCGACCAAGGATCCCGTGCACTGGAAGGCGTACTGGCGCCAGATCGTCCGCACCCTCCGCAAGGTGCACGGCCAGCACTTCACCTACGAGTGGTCGCCCGGCCTCGGCGAGAACTCCACCGGCTTCCAGGCGGCCAAGGCCTATCCAGGCAACGCCTACGTCACCTACGTCGGCGCGAGCGTCTACGACGTCTGGTACGGCTCGCCGTCGGCTAGCCCCGCGAAGCGCTGGGCGAGCCTGGTCCGTGAACCGTACGGCCTCGGGTGGCTGGCCCGCTTCGCCAAGACCCACCACAAGCGGATCGGCATCTCGGAGTGGGGCCTGGCCAGCTCCAGCAGCTTCGGCGGCCACGGTGACGGCGACGACGCCTACTTCATCACCCACTTCTACGCGTGGATGAAGCGCAGCAACGTCGCTTACGAGGTGTACTTCAACCGGCAGCACCAGGGCAACGACCACCGGCTCGCGGTCGGTGCCCAGACCAACGCGACCTTCACCAAGGCCGCCGCCGCCTATCGCAGGACCTTCGGCGGGGTCTGACCCTCACGACCCGTCCTGGACCTGCCGTCCGCTCTCCGGGCGGGTTGGTCCGGCGTGGACGCCTCGTTCACCGAGGGGTCGTGCATGGAGGGGTCGTGCATGGAGTGGTCGTGCATCGAGTGGTCATGGTGAGCATGCACGTCGGGCTCGCCGTTCATCATCGACAGCATCTCGCGCCCGCCGGTGCGCAGGAAGCGCCAGAGCAGCACGGCGGCGAGGGCGAGGAAGGCGATGTTGAGCCACGTCGTGTAGTTCCAAGAGATGTGCGGTTCGAGCACCGTCGCGTTGCGCTCGGTCGGCGTGAGATGCAGCAGGGCGAAGATGCCCTCCACCGCGTAGCCGGCCGTGACCATCGATACATAGAAGGTGGCCAGGAGGAACAGCATCATCCGCGTGCCGTAGTACTTCCGATAGATGACGAGGATCGGCAGGATGATCAGGTCGGCGAAGATGAAGGAGACCACGCCCCCGAAGCTGATCCCGCCGTTCCAGAGCACGGCCGCGAGCGGGACGTTGCCGATCGAGCAGACGAAGGTCAGGACCGACACGACCGGTCCGACCAGCGGACCCCAGACCGCGGACCAGAAGGGGTGATCGACGAAGAAGAAGCTCTGCCAGAACGTCTCCGGGACCCATGCCGCGACGGCGCCGGCGATGAGCAGCCCGGCAGCGATGTCGCGGATCACCGCGGCCCACTCCATGACGAAGACGTGCGACGTCGAGGTGAAGCCTGCGGGGGAGCGCAAGCGCTGCCACACACTGCCCTCACCCCGGACGCTCATGTCCATCGCGGCGTGACCCTCCATCGATCCCGCGACTCCACGGTCGGCCTGCACCCGGGCGTCCTTCAGGAGTCGCTGGCGCAGGAACAGCCGGAAGAGCAGCGCGAGGACGACGATCATCAAGGGCCCGCCGACGAACTCGGCGGCGGTGAACTGCCAGCCGAGCAGGACCACCATGATGATGCCGAGCTCGATGACCAGGTTGGTGGAAGCGATCTCGAAGGCCATCGCGGCCGCGAAGTCAGCCCCCTTGCGAAACAGCGACCGAGCCAAGGCGACCGCGGCATAGGAGCAGGACGACGAGGCGGCGCCCAGCCCGGTCGCCGCGGCCAGGCTGCGCGGTCGGTCGCTGCCGAGCAGGCGGGTGACCGCGTCGCGACGTACCACCGCCTGGACGGCCGCGGACAGCGCGAAGCCGAGGATCAGGGCCCAGAGGATCTGCCAGGTCATCGCCGCCGCGACCTGCAGCGCGTGCACGAGCGCGTTCCAGAGGCTCATCGGGGGCCGGCGCGGCTGTCGGTGATGGTCAGCAGTTGCCGCAGGCAGTGCTCGACCAGCTGGTGGGGGAAGCCGTCCGCGAGCCGGTAGCGGAGCACCCGGCCGTCGCGCTCGAAGCTCACCAGGCCCGCGGTGCGCAACAACTTAAGCGCATAGGAGACCGCGTCCTCCGAGACACCCAGGACGAGGGCCAGATCACCCACGCACAAGGTGTCGACGCTGCCGAGCGCCATGAGCACCCGCGAGCGCACCGGGTCAGCGACGAGGCCCAGCAGGTCCGCGAGGCGGCGCGCGTCGGGCGCGGAGATGCTCGCGGCGCGGGCCTCGGCGACCGCCGCGGGGTCGACCGGCGACGGCAGTGGGGTCGTCTGCACATCCGTACGCTCGCACGGGCATCCGGATGTGTCAAAGGCGGGAGTGGACGTGAGAAGGACGGCCCGGAAGTGGTTCTTGCGTGTTCGCCACGCGGGGGGCCACCGATAGATCGTGCAGCCCCAACCTCATCACAATCGCCACTCCCGTGGCCGTCCACTCATGAGTGTGCCGCTGGTCGAACCCCGGCGGTACGGTCCAAAGTCCCTACCGTCGGCGCGGAAGTTGCTACGGTCTCCGCGACCGGCCCCAGCAGTCTCGTGGAGGAGACCGATGAGCGAGCAGACCCCCGCCCAGCCCGAGACCGAGGGTGGCGCCGAGAACGCCCAGGCCGCGGAGGAGGAGTACGAGGTCGTCCAGACTGACGTCACCTCCGTCGCCGACGACGGGACCGTGGTCTCCGAGGACGTGCTCGCCATCCTCGACGAGGACGGCAACACGGTCGCGGTCGACGACTTGGTGACCGTCGAGGCCCCCGACGGCAGCGCGGCCTTCGACGAGGTGTTCTCCGTGGTCGACGAGGAGGGCAACCTCGTTCCCGTCGACGAGACGGTGGGGGTCCTCGACAGCGAGGGCAACGTCAGCGTCGTGGAGGCGGAGCTCACCGACGACGAGGGTGAGGGCGACGAGGGCTCGGCGGAATCCGAGACCTCGAAGTAGCCCGCGGCGGCTCGGCGGCCTCAGCCCCTGGGCTCCTGCGAGATCCGGATCATGTTGCCGGAGGGGTCGCGGAAGGCGCAGTCGCGTGCCCCCCATGGCTGGTCCATCGGTTCCTGGAGCACCTCAGCCCCCGAGGCGCGGACCCGCTCGAAGGTGGCGTCGATGTCGGGGGAGCTGAAGATGACCGCGTTCAGCGACCCCTTGACCAGGAGGGCCTGGAGGGCGTCACCGTCCTCCTTGGAGCGTCCGGCGTGCGGCTCGACGAGCACGATCTCGACGCCCGGCTGCGGCCGCGGCGTCAGGGTGAGCCACCGGAAGCCGTCCATGGCGACGTCGTTGCGCAGCTCGAGTCCGAGCACGCCGCGATAGAAGGCCAGCGACTCGTCGGGGTCCTGGACGGTGACGAAGCAGTGCGAGAGCGAAAGGTCCATGCCGCCAGCGCCTTCGCGCGTTCGATGCGCCGGGTGATCAGATAGGAGTACGGCGTCTCGCCGTAGGCGGCCTTGAACTGTCGCGAGAAGTGCGCCGGCGACATGAGGGCGGTCCTCGCCATGGCCGGGACGTCCAGCGGGCGGGCGTACTCCCGGTCCATGAGGTCACGCGCGCGCCGCAGGTGCCGCAGATTGGCGATCTCCCGCGGCGTCATGGGCCGAGCCGACGACCGGGCCTTCGCCGAGCCGGGCTCCTGCCTCCCAGGAACTGCACAGACGAGGTCACGTAGCCTCGCCCGGATGAGCGCGGGCGTGCTGGTGGCCATGACCACCTTCCGGGACGTCCAGACCGCCTTCGCGGGCTACGCCTACGCTGCCGCCCTCGTGCTCGTCGGCATCATCGCCTATCGGGGTGCCCCGCTCGCGCTGACCGCACTCGTGGTGATGGCGCTGGCCTGGTTCGGCATCGACACCCTGTGGGAGGGCCCGGTCGTCGTCCGGCTGACCGTGCACCACGGGATCACCCTCGCCGACTCGGTCGGGTTCCTCGCCCTCGCGGCGGCGGGCTGGATCGCCTGGCGTCGGCGGAGAACCTGACCGCTGGGGCGGCCTCGTGCCCTAGCGTGACCCGCAGCCCGAAGGGGGGTTCGCGGTGACCCAGCCGGTCGACGTGTGGGAGGCGCTCGCCGCCCGCCTGGACTGGTCGCTGCGCCGCCCCAAGGTCGCGCCGGACATCGAGTACGGCGCGGTGGAGGACACGCGCGGCGAGCCGTACGTCATGGTCGCCAACCCGCGCGACCTCGTGCACTTCCGCCTCAGCGTCCCCGAGGTCGACGTCATGCGGGCGATGGACGGGACCCGCACCATCGGCGACCTCGTCGTCGAGCAGCTCGAGTCCGGCGGCGGGCTCGACCTGACCCGTGTCGTGGACCTCGTGGCGAGCCTGGAGTCCGGCGGCTTCCTGGTCGACGCCGGCATCGACGTCGACAAGGCGCTGAGTCGGGCCCTGTCCCCGGTCACGTGGCGCTCGCGCCTCAACAACGCCATGTCCACCATGACGGTCCAGTGGTCGCATGCGGAGCCGATGGTGCGATTCCTCTACCGGTACGCGCTCCGCTACGTCTTCGCGCCCGTTGGTCTCGCGCTCTGCGCCGTCATCGCGGTCCTCGGCTTCGCCGCCTTCTTCGCCGTCGCCGACCGAGGCACCTATCACCTCACCAACCGCCACCTGGGGCTGGCCTTCGCCGTCCTCGTCCTGCTCGACCTCGTCATCGTGTTCATCCACGAGCTCGGCCACGCGGCGGCGCTGATCCATTTCGGCCGACGGGTCAAGGGCGCTGGCGTGCGCATCTACTTCGGCACGCCGGCCTTCTTCATCGAGTCGTCGGACGCGCTGATGCTCCCCCGAGGGCGACGCATCCTCCAGGCCGGCGCCGGTCCGGGCCTCGAGCTGGTGGGGACGTCGATCGCGGCGATCCTCCTCTGGTCCTTCCCGGACGGCGGCGCTGCCCTGACCCTCTACCAGTTCGTGCTCATCAACTACTTCGTGCTGTTCCTCAACGTCATCCCGCTGCTGGAGCTGGACGGCTACTGGATGCTGTCGGACTGGTTGCGGATGCCCGACCTGCGGCCGGACTCGCTGGCCTTCGTGCGCTATGACCTGTGGTCCAAGCTCCGCCACCGTGAGAGCTTCAGCAGGGGAGAGCTCGGCCTGGCCGCGTACGGGACGCTCGGCGTCGCCTTCACGATCTGGGCGCTGGTGTCCGCCCTCTACTTCTGGCGAAAGATCTTCGGCAACACGGTGCTCGGGATGATCCACGCCGGACCGGCGGGCTGGATCGGCCTCGCCCTCCTCGTGCTGCTCCTCGCCGGACCGGCGCTTCGTGCGCTCGGCCTGGCGGTGCTCGCCCTGGCGCGTGCCCTCCGGCGTCGCTACCGGGCGGTCCGTTTCCGGTGGGAGACGTCCTGGCGGGTCGACGCGGCGGAGCTCATCGACGACTCGGCGGTCTTCGGCGACCTGCCGGTCGAGGTGCTCAACGACCTGGCCGGCCGGGTCGAGCTCCTGCAGATCGGGCGGGGCCAGCCGGTCTTCCGTCAGGGCGAGCGCGCCCTCGCCTGCTACGTCGTGCGCTCGGGGACCCTCGAGGTCGTCGAGGAGGCACCGGACGAGGGGCCCGTCAGGACGCTGCGCGCGCTGGTCCGCGGCGACACCTTCGGAGAGCTGGCGCTGCTGCAGGGCTCGGTGCGCACCGCAACCGTCCGCGCGACGTCGGACGCCGAGGTGTACGTGCTCGGCAAGAGTGCCGTGGACCGACTGCTCGCCGACGTGGCGACGTTGCCCGAGTACGTCACGACCTGGCAGCAGTGCGCCGACCTCGCGGCGCTGCCGGCCTTCGAGCACCTCGACCCGGGACGACTGACCGAACTCGTCCAGCGCGGGCGGTGGATCGACGTCGCGCCGGGTCAGGCGGTCGTCCGCCAGGGGGAGGAGGGCGACGCCTTCTACGTCGTCAGCCGCGGCCAGCTGGCCGTCGACGAGGACGGCCACGAGGTGCGTACGCTCCACGCCGGAGACCATTTCGGGGAAGTGGCCCTGCTGCTCGACATCATGCGTACGGCAACGGTCCGGGCGGTCACGCCGTCGCGGGTGTTCCGACTGGAACGAGAGGACTTCGACGTCATGCTCGCCGAGGAGTTCCGTCGCGGAAGGCTGCACGGCCACACGCCCGAGCGCTATGTCTGGGACCACTGATGGACTGCTTCACCTGTCGACGTACGGCGGTCGGCTCCTGCCGCTTCTGCGGGCGTGGCGTCTGCGAGAACCACCTGGCGTCCCGGCCGTACATCCTCGAGCTCCTGAAGCTCGCCGGGGTGACCCAGGCCCTCGTCGTCGAGGATGCCCTGTACTGCGGCGTGTGCCATCCCCGCCCGACGCCCGTCGCGATGCCGGAGCTGGACGGCTGATCTGCGCCTCCGAGGGCGTTCGGAGGAGTGTCAGCGAGCGAACAGACGTCGTGACGGCGGGGGAGCACTCTTGCGTCAGCGGTTCCACACCTCGAAGGAGCAGGCGATGTCCGACAAGAAGATCACCCCGAGCAACCCCGAGATGGCGCCGTCTCCCTCGCTGGAGGCGGAGACCCCTGAGACCACTCGCAAGACTCAGCGCCGGCGCCTGAGCCTGCGCAAGAGGATCGCGTCGCGCAAGCGCATCAGCCTGAGGCGGCGGTAGGACGAGGCATCGGACGTGGTCCCGATCATCGGGACCACGTCCGATGCGTTCCGAGGAAGTGTCAGCGGTCTGACAGACGTACCTGGCGACGATGGCCCACAGTGGTGGGCGAGCGGTTCCCAGACCTCGAAGGAGCAGGCGATGTCCGACAAGAAGATCACCCCGAGCAACCCCGACACCGTGCCGGCTCCTGCGACGGAGAGCTCGGCCGACAGCCCCGAGACAAGTCGCAAGACGCCGCGCGGGCGCCTCGCGCTTCGCAGGCGGGCGATGCGCATCAACCTGCGCCGCCGCTGACCTGACCGCGCCGGACGTGGCCCCGAGCCGAAGGGGCCACGTCCAGCCGTCTGTTGTGCTCTCCTTGGCCCGTGGAGTGGCGACTGCTCGAGGGGCTCACGGAGACCGACCGTTCCCGCGTCCTCGCGTCGGCGCAGCGGTTGAGCTTCGCGGCCGGGGAGACCGTGTTCACCGAGGGGGAGCCGGGCTCGTCCCTGCTCCTCATCGAGTCGGGGCATGTCGCCGTCAGGGTCGCGACCGCCACGGGGGAGGTCGCGACCCTGACGGTGCTGGCGCCGGGCGACGCCTTCGGCGAGATGGCCCTGCTGCGCCGCTCGTCGCGACGTACCGCGACCGCGGTGGCGCTGGAGACCACCGTGGCCCTGGCGCTCGAACGGTCGGCCTTCGCCCGGCTCCGCGCGGAGCAGCCCTCGGTGGAACGCCTGCTCGTGGCGGTCCTCGCGGCCAGGGTGAACCGGCTGTCGGCACACCTCGTCGAGGCGCTCTACCTCCCCGTCGACAAGCGCCTGCTGCGTCGCCTCGTCGAGCTGTGCCGGGTTTATGGTGGCCCGGGAGCCACCCGGGTGGTGATCCCGCTGACCCAGGAGGACCTCGCCGGGCTCGCCGGGACGACCCGACCGACCGTGAACAGCGTCCTGCGCTCGCTGCAGGACGCGGGCACGGTGTCCCTGTCGCGTGGCCGGGTCGAGGTTCGCGACGTCGCCGCGCTCATGGCCGCCTGCAGATGACGCGCGAGACGCGACCACCCGGGCGATGAGTGGCACGATGCGGGGATGATCGACCACGTCTCCATCCAGTGTGCCGATGTCGCCGCCAGCGCGGCCTTCTACGACGCGGTGCTCGAGCCCCTCGGCGGGTCCCGGGTCATGGACTTCGGCGACTTCATCGGGTACGGCGTCCCGCCCAAGCCGGACTTCTGGGTCGGCCCCCAGGTCACCGGTGAGGGCTTCCGGGAGAACCACCTCGCGTTCGTGGCCCCGGACCGGGCGGCCGTCGACGCCTTCTTCGCCGCAGCCGAGGCCAAGGGTGCAGAGGTGTTGCACGCGCCCCGGCTGTGGCCGGAGTACCACGAGAACTACTACGGGGCCTTCGTCCGCGACCCCGACGGCAACAACGTGGAAGCCGTCTGCCACGCGCCCTAGTTCGTCGGTGCGGCCCACGTCCCTGGCTTCGATGGGCGATCGCGGGCATCGAGCCGGTTCACACTGATGGATTCCATCAGCGTGGCGCGAGTCCAGTGCATGTCATCGGACCCAACGGCTTTGCATATCGGCTCCCTGGTGCGCTCATCGCCTCTAACCTTGAGCCAGATCGTCGGCAGGGGGCTCTGAGCCGAACCGACGGAAGGGCGGACACTCGTGAATCGAGCGTGGGCTCTCGTCAGCGCCGCCATCTACATGGCCGCCCTCGTGGGGTCGATCGTTCTGGACGGCAACGCGCCCGACAGCGGCGTGACTCCAGGTGCCAAAGTCATCGCGTTCTACACGAGCCACCGTGGCGCGATGACGGCTTCCTCAGTCGTCGTCGTGGTGGCAGCCGTGTTCGCGGTCGTGAGCGTCGGAGCGTTGCGGGAGTACCTTTGCCGGGACCCGCGGGCGCGCATGATGGCCACGACGGCTTTGGCTGGCGCAGCGGTCTATGCGGGCTCTCTGTGCTTGAGCGCCGGCGCAGCGCTGGCCCTCGCCGACGCGCCAAGCCAGCTGGACCCCGCGGCCGCTCAGGCCTTGAGCCTGCTCCGAGCCGACGTGAATACTCCCTTCGCATCCGCCGGGACGGCCCTGCTGCTTGGCTGCATGGGATGGGCCATCGTCCAGACCAAGCGACTGCCCGCCGGGCTGGCCTGGGCAGCCCTCGTTCTCGCGGTCGTGGCCTTGATCCCCCCGATCGCTCCCCCCACGGTCCTCGTGGCAGGGGTTTGGCTCATCATCGCCGGAGTGGTCATCTACCGTCGCAACGCCCCCGAACCCATCGACCCCACGGGGGCACACCGTTGAGTGTCGCTGAACTCGGACGGTCGCTCAGGGCTGAGGAGCCTGACCCGATTCCCCGGATCCGTACTTCTCGTGCACGCAGAGTGGCACGCGATCGACACATCTGTGCTCAGCTCGCGCCGCCATTGCCGTAGGTCTGCTGGCGCTCCGCCCCTGTCTCGAAGAACGACGCCAGGTAGGGGTCCGCGCCCAGGCTGCTGCGCCGGATCAGCGAGAAGACCTCGACTCCGGCTCCGGGCGGATCGGGGAGCCAGTACGCCTGAGCGAGGCCGAGGTATTCGCATTCGAGAACTGCCGCGTAATCCTCCGCTTCCGCTTCAGCTCGCTCGATCGCCTCATCCAGACTGCGCGCCTGCCAGAGAGTGATCCGTTCCTCGTAGTCGGACTGCCCTGAGGGGAGATCGTGTGGTCCCCACGGCTTGTTGGAGCGAGCCGCGAAGACGCAGCGGACGGCGAACCACTCGACTGACCGGGCTCCCTCGGAATCGGTCACGGCCACAGGATGCCCGATCTCGGGTGGTCGTGGTCGCGGGTGGAACGCTGTCGGCGCAACGATCGGAGCCGTCGGCCGCGCGCTCGAGCGGCCGCTCTGAGTAGGTTGGCGCGATGGGGTTGCTCCGGCGGGGTCCGCGGATCCCGGACGCGCGGGCGCAGGCCGCCGCGATCGCGGAGTTCTGGGCCTGGTGGCAGCCGATGGGGGCGACCGCGGTGGCCAGGGTCATCGAGTCGGGTCGGCCGCGCCGCGTGTCTGCGTACGTGACCCACCGCGTCCGTGAGATCCACCCTGACCTTGACTGGCAGCTGGGGCCGGGGACCAGCAGCCGCCACCAGCTCGTGGTCACCGCGGGCGGTGACCCCGCGCTGCGCGCCGCGGCTCGTCGGTGGCTGCTCGCCGCGCCGCGGGCCGACGAGGTCTGGTCGTACGCCGACGCACGGCCGCCCGTGCAGAAGCCGGCGACGGCCGTCCTCACCATCGAGCGCAAGCGCGTGGCGATGTCGGACGCGACGGCCATCGTGGTGCGCCGCCAGACCTGTATCGACCTGAGCGTGCAGCACCCGGCCTTCGCGTCGCTGCCGCAGGAGCACCAGGCGCAGGCCACGTACCTGCTGCTCGACGCGCTGCTCGGGGAGGACGCCGTCCAGACCTGGATCCGGCATGTCGAGTGGTCCGCGGACGTCGACCCGACGGCCGTCGCGCTGCTTCGTTTGCAGGCGATGGTGGCCGACCTCGAGCAGCGGTGGCGACCCAGCCCGGACGGGCGACGCCCGTGGTTGAGCACGGAGGCCGATCTCGAGGGCGGACAGTCGCTCCTGGTGGGCGCCCAGGTCCCGCTCCGGCCGGTCACGGCGCCCTGGCTGGACACCCACGTCGGCCTTCACGTGCCTTACGTCGCCGGCCCCGACGGCCTTCCCGACACGCACGCTCTGGAGGAGATCCTCGCCTTCGAGCGCCACATCGACGATCGCCTCGGCGACTCCGGGCATGTCGTCGCCCATGAGCTGGCGCAGGGGTCCGGACAGCTCCACGCCTACGTGGAGGGATCGACGCCCGCCGTCGATGTGATCCGGGCCGCGGTGACCGGTTGGGCGCACGGCAACGTCGGGGTCGACGCGGCGAGCGATCCCGGGTGGACGAGGGTCTCCCACCTGGTCACCTGACGCGCGGTGTTACCCGCCAGCGACGCGGCCCGTTCCCGCGGTCACGACGAGACCTCCCCGGCATCCGCGAGCGTGGGGCATCGCGAGTGCCGGGGAGGTCCAGGGAGCGAGGTCGTCAGCTGCCTTCGACGACCTCGAGGATCTCGTCGGCCACGAGGCCGTGCGCCTCGCGGTGGACCCGCTCGGCGGTCTCGGCGTCCGGTGCCTCCACCAGGCAGAAGATGTTGCCCTGCTTCTCATCCACCCAGTACGCCTTGTAGGTCACGCCGTAGCGGTCCTGCGTCTCCAGGTCCGCCTTGTGCGCCTGGGCGACGTCGGCCACGGCCACGCCCCCTGCGATCGTGTGCCGGTCCATGTACAGCGGCATCGCCGGAACCTCCTTGTCGGGCCGGACGACGCGGCGGGTACGCCGTCGGCGGAGCCGGCTGCGCCCAGGAGACCGCGGCGGGCACGCGCCCCGCATCGGTGATGACTACCCACCTTGGGGAGGGTGGCTACCCATGCCTCGAGCCCGGGCCGACTCGGCGGCCTCGCGGCGGGTGCGGGCGCCCAGCTTGGCGCAGACCGCGGCGACGTGATGCTCAGCCGTACGCGTGGTCACCCCGAGCGCCGCCGCGATGTCCGCGTTCGAGCTGCCGAGCAGCAGCTGGTCCAGCACCTCGACCTCTCGCGCCGTCAGGCCCGCAGGGTGGGACCGTGTCGTCGGCCGGGGTCCACGGACCGTCCGCCCACCCAGGCGCGCGACGTGCTGCGCCGCCCGAGCCGCGGCGGCGGGAGCGCCCAGGGTGTCGAGCGCGACGACGGCACGGCGTACGTCCTCGGGCGAGGAGCTCGTGGCCAGGGCCATCGCCGAGTGGTAGGCGCAGCCGAGGCCAGCCCACGCGTCGGCGGCGGCGGCGTGCTCGCCCGACAGCTGGAGGGCGTACGGCATGGCCACCTCACCGGGCGGGCTGGTGAGCCGGCCGGCCAGCTGCAGCCAGACCGCGAGCTCGCCGCGGCACCAGGGCGAGCCGATCCGCAGGGCGAGCGCGTACGCCTGGTCCAGCGACTCGTCCATCGACGCGACGTCACCGGACAGCCAGGCGGCCTCGGCCCGCGCGGCCGCGACCGGGGCGACGCGCTGCAGCTCCTCGGTGGGCACGGCGACGGCGAGCGCCTCGTCGAGCTCGCCCGCGAGGGAGGCGCCCCGCCGCGCGCAGACCAGGCCGGCGACGAGCAGCGGGCTGATCCGGTTGACCGCGGCGACGTGGGGGCTGGCCAGGACCCGCGCGGCGTCCTCCGCGGCCTCGTCCAGCCGGCCCAGCAGCAGCCGCAGCCTGGCCCGGTTGCCGGTGAGGTAGAGCAGCCACGAGTCGAGGTCACGGTCGCGGCAGAACTCCAGTCCCGCGCCGACCCAGCGCTCGGCATCGGCGAGGGCGTAGTCGTCCACGGCCTGCCAGCCGAGGTTGGAGTAGGCGCGCGCGGCGTGCTCATGCAGGTCCGCCGCGAGCGCTCGCTCGAGGCTCTCCTCCAGCTGCTGCCGCCCGAGCTCGCCGTCCCCGGCGCGCAGCCGCGCGGTCCCCACGTTGTTGAGCGCGTGGACGACCACCTCCTCGCTGCCGATCGCCTCGCCCATGGCGATCGCCCGCTGTCCCCACTGCACAGCACCGTCCCGGTCGTCGGCGAGCATGCGCAGCTGGGCGTAGTTGCTGAACGCCATCGCCGGCTCGAGGCCGGGCTCGGCGTCCGCCAGCAGCTCGAGCGCGCGCAGGCCGTGGCTCTCGGCGGCCGCTCGTCGGCCGGCGAACCAGTGCAGCCGCGACAGCCACCGGTGGCAGGTTCCCATGACGAGGAGGTCCTCGCGCTGCCGGGCGATCGCCAGGACGTCCCCGAAGGCGCTGAGCGCCTCATCGGTACGGCCCACCAGGTAGAGCTCGTAGCCGAGGCCGCGGAGCAGAGGAAGGCGGTGGTCGTCCCCGGTGGCGAAGCGCAGGGCGCGCTGGTACTGCTGGACGGCCTCTCGGTGCCCGCCGAACTGGGCGGCCCGACGCGCTGCCAGCGCGGCAGTCTCGACGACGAGGGGCCCCATCCGGGCGGCCTCGGCGTGGTGGGCGACCCGCGCCGGGTCCACCGTGGCGAGCGGGCCGCGCATGACCGACACGAGCTGGCGATGCAGGGCGAGGCGCCGCAGCGGCGGGATGTCCGCGTCGACCGTCTCACGCGCCAGCTCGTGCCGGAACCGCAGCGCGTCGCCCTGGGCGACGAGCACCCCGGCGGCGACCGCCTCGTCCAGGCAGGAGACGCCCTCGCCCAGGAGCGCCTCGAGCAGGTCGAGCTCCGCCGGTCGCCCGAACACGGCCACCACGTCCAGGGCAGCGCGGGTGCCGTCGGTCAGGCGGGCGAGGCGTGCCCGCACCGCGTCTCGCACGGTGGCGGGCAGCTCCTCACCCCGGGCGGCGAGCACCTCGGAGACGAAGAAGGCGTTGCCCCCGGTACGCCGGTGGAGCAAGGCGGCGTCGACCGATGCGTCCCCGGCGAGGCGGCGTACGCCCTCCGGCGACAGAGGCGCTACCTCGACCCGGTGCAGCGAGGAGGTGGCGAGGTCGCCGAGCAGCTGTGCCAGCGGGTGGCCCGGAGTCACCTCGTCGGCCCGGTAGGTGAGCACGACCAGTGCGCGGGTCGTGCCGATGCGGCGCCCGACGGCGCGGAGCAGGTCCAGGGTCGCCTCGTCCGCCCAGTGCGCGTCCTCGAGCACGAGGACTGGTGTCGAGGACTCGCCGTCTCGCAGGTCGGCGAGGACGCGGGCCAGCAGGGCGAATCGGTCGTCGAGGTCGGGCATCGCGAGCAGCGAGGGCATCGCCTCGAGCATGGGGTCGAGGGGACAGGGCGTCGCCGAGCCGTCGCACGTGCCCCAGTGGAGCCGTACGCCGCCTCGCTGCCTCACCCACGAGGTGACCAGAGCGGTCTTGCCGACACCGGCGTCGCCCGAGAGCACCACGACGCGTCCCGCGGCCGCGGCCGCGGCGAGATGGCGGTCGAGGGCGGCCAACGGCTCCTCGCGCTCGACCAGCTGCACCCGACGAGACTAGGCGCTGTCGTCCCGCGGTCGATACGGCGTCGCCAGCGGTCGGACCGGGCCGTTGAGGACCTCCTCGGCGTCGGTGGACGCGAACAGCTGCGCCAGCCGGGCCACCACGCCGGTCCACCCGGTCTGGTGCGACGCGCCGAGGCCGGCGCCGTTGTCCCCGTGGAAGTACTCGTGGAACAGCACGTTGTCCCGCCAGGCCGGGTCCTCCTGGAACTTCGTGCTCCCGCCGAAGACCGGGCGGTGACCGGAAGCGTCGCGCGTGAAGGTGCTCACCAGGCGGCGGCTCAGCTCCTCGGCGACCTCGTACAGGGTCATCTGCTGCCCGGACCCGGTCGGGCACTCCACGAGGAAGTCGTCGCCGTAGTAGAGGTAGAACTGCAGCAGCGCACGCACGATGAGCACGTTGATCGGGAACCAGACGGGGCCGCGCCAGTTCGAGTTCCCGCCGAACATGCGCGTGGTCGACTCGGCCGGCTCGTACTGGACGGAATAGGTCTGGCCGTCCATCTGCAGCGAGTACGGGTGGTCGAGGTGCCAGCGCGACACCGACCGGATCCCGTGTGGGCCAAGGAAGCGGTCCTCGTCGAGCATCCGGCGCAGGATCAGCCGCAGCTTGCGCTCGTCGACCAGCGCGAGCAGCCGACGGCCCTTGACCCCAGGCACCCGCGGGTCCGCGACGTTGCCGAGCAGGTCCTCGTTGCGCGTCAGGTAGGTGCGCACCTGCTCCATCACGGAGGGGAAGCGGCTCAGCACCTCTTCGGGAACGACCGCCGTCGCGCACAGCGGCAGCAGACCGACGAGGGAGTTGACCCGGATGCGCCGCCCGCTGCCGTCGGGCATCCGCAGCACGTCGTAGTAGAAGCCCTGCTCCTCGTCCCACATCTCGTCGGGATGGTCGCCGAGGGGGTCCATCGCGGTCGCGATCTGGAAGAAGTGCTGCACGAACTTCGCGACGAATCCCTCGTACGCCGGCTCGTCGAGCGCGAGCAGGATCGACAGCTCGAGCATCGACTGGCTGTAGAACGCCATCCATGCGGTGCCGTCCGACTGCTCCAGCGTCCCGCCTCCGGGCAGGCGCGCGCTGCGGTCGAACACCCCGATGTTGTCCAGGCCGAGGAACCCGCCCTGGAACAGGTTGCGCCCGGTGGGGTCCTTGCGGTTGACCCACCAGGTGAAGTTCAGGAGCAGCTTGGCGAACGCCTCCTCGAGGACCACCCGGTTCTCGATCGACGGCTTGCTGGGGTCGACGCCGATGCCGGTGAGCATGGCCAGCGCCCAGGCGTGCACCGGCGGGTTGACGTCGTCGAAGTTCCACTCGTAGGCGGGGATCTGGCCGTTGGGGTGCAGGTACGGCCCCGAGAGCATCAACGACAGCTGCTGGCGAGCGAAGTCGGGGTCGACCATCGCGAGCGGCAGCGTGTGGAAGGCGAGGTCCCACGCCGCGTACCAGGGGTACTCCCACTTGTCCGGCATCGAGATCACGTCGTCGTTGATCATGTCGAACCACTGCTGGTTGCGTACGCCGTGCCGGGTTGGCGGGCGCAGCGGGTGGCCCGAGTGCTCGCGCAGCCACAGGTCGAGGTCGAAGTAGTAGTGCTGCTTGGTCCACAGCATCCCCGCCAGCGCCTGGCGCACGACGAGCGCCTGGTCCTCGTCGAGCTTCGGCGGGATCACGGTGGTGTAGAAGGCGTCTGCCTCGTCGGCTCGTCGCGCCATCACCTCGTCGAAGTCGGCGAAGGCGTCGCCGGACGGCGCCTCGGCGGTCAGCCGTACGCGCACCTCGACCGACCCCCCGGCCGGCACCGTGAGCTCGTGGTGGGCCGCCACCTTGGTGCCCGAGGAGGCGTTCACCGTGTGCGGCTCGCCCTCGACCACGGCGCGGCCGATGCCGTCCTTGACGTAAGGCCCGTCATTCGGCTCGCCCCACAGCCGCTCACGGTTGTGCTCGTTGTCGCAGAACAGCAGCGGCACGTCGTGCGCCACGTGCAGGTAGTACTCGCCGAGTCGGTCGTGGGTGGCACGGACGCACGGGCGTGCGCCGGGCAGTGCCTCCAGCGACGGCTTCGGCGTGCGTTCCCCCCACGACCAGGTGTTGCGGAACCACAGCGTCGGCAGCACGTGGATCGGCGCGTCGTCGGGGCCGTGGTTGGTCACGGTGACCGAGACCAGCAGGTCGTCGGTTCCGGCCTTGGCGAAGTCGGCCACGATCTCGAAGTACCGGTCGTCGTCGAAGACGCCCGTGTCGAGGAGCTCGTACTCGAAGTCGTGCGGCCCACGGGAGGCGTTCGTGCTGACGAGGTCGGCGTACGGGTACGCCGCCTGCGGGTACATGTAGCGCCAGCGCATCCACGAGTGGGTCGGCGTGTTGTCGACGTAGAAGTAGTACTCCTTCACGTCCTCGCCGTGGTTTCCCTCGGAGTTGGTGAGCCCGAAGAGCCGCTCCTTGAGGATGGGGTCCTCGCCGTTCCAGAACGCCAGCGCCAGGCAGAGCAGGCCCTTGTCGTCGCTGATGCCCGCGAGCCCATCCTCGCCCCAGCGATAGGCGCGGGAGCGCGCCTGGTCGTGGCTGAAGTAGTTCCACGCGTCGCCGTTCTCGCTGTAGTCCTCGCGAACCGTCCCCCACTGGCGCTCGCTCAGGTAGGGCCCCCAGCGGCGCCAGGGGACCCCCTCGCGCGCCTGCTCGAGCCGGTCGCGCTCCGCGTCCTTCATGCAGCCCTCCCGCAAGTCAGCCGGAAGCATCCAGTGTCAGCACGTGCGCGCCCCAGCCGTCGCGTGCGACGTACAGGCCGCCGCCGGCGAGGTCGTCGCCATCGCGCTCGTACGTCGTCCCGTCGAGGAGGTCGGTGAGCCTCACCCGCCGGCCGGCAGCCGCGCCGTGCCCGACGTCGACCATGCCGTCGGCGCGTGCCTCGGACAGGTTGACGACGACGAGGCTCAGCCGATCGCCGTCGGTCCACGTCCACGCGGCGAGCCGGTCGGCACTGGGGTTGTCCGGCCAGCCGTGCACCGGGCGCAGGCTCCACTGGCCGACCCGCACCCGCGCCGCGAGCGCCCACAGCTGGTGGTGGAAGGCGGCCAGGTCAGCGTCCGGCACCTCGTCCGGGCGGCGGCCGAGGAAGACCGGGCAGAAGACCTGCCGTCCCTCGGCCTGTCCCTGGTGCCACAGCGTCATCCCGGGCAGCGTCGCGATCGCGACCGCCGCGACGCGCTCGTAGCCGGCCGGCAGGAACGTCGTGGCCGCCCGCGGCTCGTCGTGGTTCTCCAGGAACCGCACCAGGCGGGCCTGGTAGTCCAGCGGTGCGCCCAGGTGGCCGCGGACCGCGCCCGGGTCCCCGCCACGCATGCGGTCGTACAGCCGCTTGTCGTAGCAGTAGGCGAAGCCCAGCTGCTGCAGGTCCCACTCGCGGTCCCAGTACGCCTCCGCGACGAACCGGAAGTCGGGATTGCGCTCGTGGACCCGGGCGATGACGTCGGTCCAGTACTGCGTCGGCAACGGCTGCCCCGCGCGATCGCCCCACGTCGCGCGCACGACGTCGTCGAGCATCAGCATCGCCATGTCGCAGCGCACGGCGTCCGCGTGCTCGGCGATGCGGGTCAGCGTGCGGGCGGCGAGCTCACGCAGCTGCGGGGCGAAGGCGTTGACCTGCACGACGTCGGGCCACGGCGCGAAGTACGGGTCCTTGCCGCGCGCGAAGACGCCGGTGCCGACGGCGACGTACGCCTTGTCGTCGGCCGTGAGGTCGGCCGGCGTTCCGTGGATGAACGCGGCCGGCTCACGCTCGAGCCACGGGGAGTCCGGCGCCATGTGGTTGGGGACCCAGTCGAGCATGAGGCGGGCGCCTCGTGCGCGCAGTTGGCCGCGCGCGTGCTTCAGGTCGGCCCAGGTGCCCACGAGCGCGTCGGGGACGTAGTCGCGGATGCAGTACGGCGACCCGACGACGTCGGAGTCGGCCCAGCCGGGCAGGGAGGTCGACCAGGAGCGGCGCAGGCCGTCGTCGAGCAGAGCGATGGCTCGGCCCGCCTCGCTGCGCTGCCAGACGCCCATCAGCCACACGACGTTGACGCCTGGACGTACCAGCGCGTCCCACTCGCCGCGCGGGACCTCGCCGAGGGTGACGCGGTGCCCGACCCGCCGGCTGACCTCGCCGAGCCAGACGGCCGTGTTCACCTCGAACACCGTCGGGGGCTCCGGCCAGGTCACATCCGCAGTGTGCCCCAGCCGCTCCGGGCGTCCAGCCCCGGGAGGGACTGGTTGCCGGACGTTCACCTTCGCGTCACCTGCCTACCGGCGTGCCCCGCCCCCGTCCGCCCCGCCTCTGCCCGCCCCGCCCTGCCCGCCAGTTTCTGCAGAAGTCCCAATTGTCCGGTCGGGACCGGCCGAAGAACCGGACAAATGGGACTTCTGCAGAAGATCGCGCCGGGAGGAGGCGCAGGGGGCGCGGTGCGTGGCGGGCGGGGCGCGGTGCGTGGCGGGCGGGGTGGGGTGATCAGGCGCGGCGGTCGTCGACGGCGCGCTTCAGCAGGAAGAACGGCAGGATCCACGCCGCCAGCATCCCGGCCAGCCAGACGATCACGGTCGCGAGAACCCAGGTCGACAGGCCGGTGATGGTCAGCCCGCTGGACAGCACGTCGGTGATGATGAGGGCGACGAGGGTCGCGAACAGCGTCGAGCCGCTACGCAGAGCCCGCGCCTTGCGCTCGGTCGTGGTCCTGAACAGCGGCTCGGCGATCAGCGTCACGACGGTGTAGATGATGACGGCGACGATGAACGCCGAGAAGTCCAGCGTCATCCCGTCGAGCAGGACGGCGGCGACGACGAGGCCGATGGCGCTGGCCAGCAGCGTGATGCCGGCCCGGATCAGCGCGCGGATCATGAAGGAACGCTACCGCCGGTCGCGGCTCGGTGGTCGCGAAACAGCTACTCCGTGGTCGCGATGCCCAGCGAGGCATACCCCGCGAACTTGGGCCCGACCTCGTAGAAGCTGTCCAGCTCCTTGATGGCGAAGCCCGCGCCGGTGAGAAGCTCAGGGATGTCGCGGGTGAGGTGGCAGCCACCGACCAGCCGCTTCCACGTGGGCTCGATCCGTCGCTGCCACCGGCGTACGCCCTCGTCCGGGGCGAGCCCGTGCTCGACGAAGTGCAGCGTCCCGCCCGGCTTGAGGACGCGTCGCACCTCGGACAGCGCTCGATGGGCATCCGGGATCGTGCACAGGGTCCACGTCGACAAGGCACAGTCGAAGCTCGCGTCCGCGAACGGCAGCTCCTGCCCGTCGAGGCCGGCACGTTCGATGAGGACGGACGACGTGCGCATCCGCTTGTCGGCGAGCCGCCATCCCACGTCGGACGGCTCGACCGCTGCCACCCGCGTGACGGCGGACGGATAGAAGGGGACGTTCAGCCCTGACCCGAAGCCGATCTCGACGACCTCGCCGTGAACCGTGTCGCAGACCCGCTGGCGAAGCGGGCGAAGCGGCTTGCCGCCGCAGGCACCGTTGAGGATCCGAGGCAGGACCTGCTCACCGTAGATGCCCATGCTGGCCTCCCTGTCTGTCCGATGCGTCCACGCTAGGTCGAAGACCTGGACATCAGCCATGAGGCGTTCTCCTCACGGCCGTGACTCAGTCGGTCTCGAACTGGCCCATCAGCCCATGCTGGGTGGCCCACAGCGTCGCGGCCGCGCGGCTGGAGACGCCGAGCTTGACGTAGATGTGCTGTACGTGGTTCGACGCGGTCTTGTGCGTGACACCGAGGCGTCGCGCGACCTGCTTGTCCGATTGCCCCCGCGCCACCAGCTGGAGCACCTCCACCTCGCGGGCGGTGAGTCCGCCGGGCCACTGCCGCCGCGCCGGAGCGCGACGTCCGGCTGCGGCGAGCACGGCGTTGACAGCCTCGCCGTCAAGCCGGCCGTCGCGCACCTCCGACTGCAGCACGCGCGCGGCATGGTCGGCGCTGGCCGGCGGGCGGTACGGGCGCGGCTCGGTCATCGCGTGGTAGACGTCGGCGGCGGCCAGCAGGCGATCCTGCGGGGACAGCGCGGCGGCGCCGAGCCCGCGGGGGTAGCCGGACCCGTCGAGCCGCTCGTGGTGGCGTGCGGCGATGGTCCGGCTCGCCGTGAGGGCATCCACCCTGGCCAGCATCCGTTCGGTGAGATGGGGGTGCAGCTGCACTCGGTCTCGCTCGGTCCCCCCGAGCAGGGCGGGCTTGTCCCAGATCGCGTTGGACACGCCGAGGCGACCGAGGTCGTGGATCAGCCCGGCGCGGCGAACGGTCGTGACCTCGTCGTCCGACCCTCCCGAGACCCGGGCGGCCGCGGCAGCCAGGTTCGCCACGCCCCGCGAGTGCCCGGCGAGGTGGGGTGACTTCATGTCCACCAGGTCGGCCATGGCCTCGAGCAGCTCGTCCAGCTCGGCCCCGTCGACTCGGCGGTCGAGGAACGGCTTGTCCGCCAGCACCACGTCCCAGTCGGCGGCGTTGTCGAGGTCGGCGAGCACCTCCTCGGCGTGGTCGCAGAACGCGTCGACGACCCGCGCGTCGAACTGGGTGCCGCGTCGGCGCCGGGCGATCGAGCGGGCGGCCTCGACCCCATGCCGCCGGCTGAACACTTCGACGGGACTCGCGAACGGGACCAGCCGAGCCGGCAGGCAGATCTGCTCGCCCTTGAGACCGCGAGGTAGGCCGCGGCCGTCCCACTGCTCGTAGCCCTGGCCGATCGCGCTGGCCGAGGCCTCGCCCAGGCCGATCCGCATGGCGAACTGCGAACCGAGCGTGGCGTGAGTGGTCAGGAAGGTCATCGCCGTCCGCTTCCCGACCACCGACGCGACCGCGACGCGCCGGGCTCGCTCGAGCCCTGACCCGCGAGCGGCGACACGGCGGAGCATGAAGGGGACGAACTGTGCGGTGGTCATGTCGAACGCCTCGAACAGGTCGCCCTTGAGCCCGATGTCGTCGCCGAACCACTCCGCCTGCTCGGCCGCATCCGCGTGGCAGTAGGCGTTCATCAACAGACCCAGATAGAACGTGGCCTCGCGATCCGCGGCGTCAGCGCCGAGGAGGTCGGCGAGCCGGAGCGCGATGACGGTCTGGCGCATGCAGTGCGCCATGGGCTGGCCGAGACCCAGGTCGGCGGCATAGGAGAGCGTCGCCACCAGCTCGGCGACGCGTACGCCCTCAGGGCGTGGGCCCATGACGCCGGAGTCTAGGGTCCGAACGCGCCAGTGCCGACCGTCGAGCCGGTCTCCCGGCCCGACGATCGGCACTGCTTCGTTGGTGCGGCCTCAGCTGTTGCCGAGGGCCTTGGCCTTCCCGGCCTGGAACTCCGCCTCGCTGATGACGCCCTGGTTCTTGAGGTCCGACAGGCGTGCGATCTCGTCCGCGGCGCTGGGCGTTCCCGCCACGCTCTGCACGTACTGGCGCGTAGCCGCCTCCTGCGCCTGGGCGGCCTGCGCCGCGTGCTCCTGCATCTTGTGACCCCGGGCGATGATGTACACGAACACGCCCAAGAACGGCAGGATGATCACGAACAGGACCCACAGCGTCTTGGCGAAGCCGCCCATGTCGTGACTGCGGAAGATGTCCGAGAACACCACGATGAGCAGCCAGATCCAGACGAAGAACAGGAAGAACCAGAGCATCGACCACAGGACCTGACCAACGCCCCACTGCTCGGCGATGAGCGACATCGTCAATCCCTTCTCATGGGTGCCCCATGCACCCGTCGACGACGGGACGCAACCGTGTGCCGCGACCCGTTCGTGATCGATCCTAGGGGTTCCGACGCTTGAACGTCGTAGGTCCTTGGTCACTGACGGTGGAATCGCGGAGGTGGGGCATGTCACAAGCAGGCCGGACGGCTGCGCCCAGGACACGGCCGTGACGGCCGATCCGCGGGGCCTGCGACCCCACGCGCCGCTCCTCGACGCCTATCTGCGAGCCCTCGACCGCCCGGGCCTGCCGTTCTGCATCCCCGGTCACAAGCAGCGAACCGACCTGGTGGGCCAGGTCGTGCGCGGCGACGTCCCCATGTTCGGCGCCGTGGACACGATGAAGGTCGCCCACGGCAGCTTGGGGGAGGCCGAACGGCGCGCTGCCGCGCTCTGGGGTGCGGACGTGTGCCGGTTCTCGGTCGGCGGGTCGACGCACGGCAACCAGACTCTGGCGCTCGCCATCGGCGCACCCGGGGACAGCGTCGTCGTCGCGAGGACGCTGCACCGTTCGTTGCTGCTCGGGCTGGTCCTCGCGGGGCTGCAGCCGGTGTGGGTACGTCCGGAGGTGGACGACGACACGGGTCTGCCGCTCGGCGTCCCTGTTGGCGACGTCTCGCGCGCGCTTGCGAGCCACCCTGACGCCAAGGCGGTGTTCCTCGGCGACCCGTCGTACGTCGGGACGCTGAGCGACGTCTCCGCGATCGCCGACGCCGCGCACAGCCACGGTGTGCCGCTCGTGCTCGACGCGGCGTGGGCGGCGCACTTCGGGTTCCATCCGGCCCTTCCGCAGCACGGGCTGCAGCGCGGTGCGGATGCCCTCGTGACGAGCGCGCACAAGACGCTGCCGGCGTACACCCAGGGAGCCCTGGTCCTCGCGCGGACCCAGCGCATCGACGAGCAGCGCCTCGACGCTGCCTTCGAGGCGACGCACACCACCAGTCCGGCCGGCTCCATCCTCGCGAGCATCGACGCGGCGCGAGCGCTGCTCGAACGCGACGGTGAACAGCTGCTCGGCCGCCTCGTCGACGTCGTCGCCGACGCACGTCAGCGGCTGGCTCTGGTCCCCGGCCTTCGCGTCGTCGACGGTCCCGTCATCGACCCGGCCAAGCTGGTCCTGGTGCTCGCCGGCACCGGGGCCGACGGCACCGCGGTGGAGCGTGACCTCATCGAGGCGGGAATGCCCGTCGAGATGGCAGACCGCGACACGCTCATCCCGATGGTGACCGTGGCCGACAGGCCCGAGCACCTGGGGCCGTTCCTCGACACGCTGGTCGCATCCATCGAGCGGCACCGCACGGACCCGCGCGCGGTCGTGACGTCGGCGGCCTGGACGGTGGAGCCCGAGACCGTCCTCCTCCCGCGCGAGGCGTTCTTCGCCCCGCGTACCCAGCTCGCGCTGGACGACGCGGTCGGCCGCGTGAGCGCCGAGCTCGTGGCGCCGTACCCGCCGGGGATCCCGGTCCTCGCGCCTGGGGAGCGCGTCACGCGGGAGAGCGTGGACGCCCTGCTGCACGCGCGTGCCACCGGGGTGCGCATCGCCTATGCGGCGGACCCGACCCTGTCGAGCCTGCGTGTGGTGAGCTGATCCCGGTCAGGGGAGCAGCACGAACTTGCCCGGCCCGTGCGGTTCGAACAGCTCCTCGTGCGCGCGGCGTACCTGCTCGAGCGGATAGGTCCGCGCCACGATGACGGTGAGCTTCCCGGCGGCGGCGGTCCGCACGAGGTCGAGCCGCGCCGCGTCGCGGATGTCCTCCCCCTTGTCGCCACCCGCCCCGAGGGTCTGGATGCCGTCCTTGGCCCGGCCGAAGGCCACGAGGGAGGCGATCCGGTGCGGGTCCGGGACCACGGCGAGCGAGACGTCGATCGCCTCGTCGGTCCCGACGGTGTCGATCGCCGCGTCCACCGGCCCGATCGCTCGGACCCGCTCCAAGAGCCCCCCGTCGTAGGTGATCGGCTCGGCGCCGAGGCTCCGTAGGAGGTCGTGGTCGGCCGGGCGCGCGGTCGCGACAACTCTGGCCCCGCGGGCGATCGCGAGCTGGACGACGGTGAGGCCGACCCCGCCCGCGCCGCCGTGGACGAGGACGGTCTCCCCGTCGGAGACCCCCGTCGCGACGACGGTGTGCGCCGCGGCGACTCCCGCGAGCAGCAGCCCCGCCGCCGGCTCCCAGGCCATCGTCGACGGCTTGGGCAGGACCGACGACGCCTGCACGATCAGCCGCTGCGCGTAGGCGCCGGCGACGGGGTAGGCGATGACCTCGTCGCCGACCCGGATCGGGCCGGCCGGCCCCAGCGCGTCCGGGCCGACGGCGCTCACCACGCCGGCCGCCTCGAAGCCCAGCCGTTTGGGCAGCGCGGCCGGGTCGTTGCCCCAGGCGCCGCTGTAGGACTTCACGTCGGCCGGGTTGACCCCGGCGGCCCGTACGTCGACGACGACCTCACCAGGCCCTGGATCGCCGACCTCCACCTCGACCAGGTCGAGCACGTCGGGACCGCCGTATGCCGTTGCCACCACCGCGAGCGTCATGCCGCCGTCAACCTCCGCGCCGTCCAGGTCGATTCCCCGGCTTACTCAGGCCACTGGGCCGAGGACGACCCAGCGGCCGCCCCTCGTGCGCGCCACCATGCCCACGAAGCGGACGCCGATGAACGCCGAGAGCCCCCGCCCACACCCCGCCGATGCCCCATCCGGCAAGTACACCTGGTGGCGCACCGCCGCCGAGGAGGTGAACAGCGTCGGCACCACCCACCACCCGGCGCCGAACAGCGTGGCGAAACGGATCCCCGTCCCGACCAGCGCGGTCAGGAAGGCGACCTGGAACCCGATCTGGCGCATCACCAGGTCGCGACCGATGACCAGCTGCTGGCGCAGCCACGGCCGAGATCCCATTGGCCACCAGCACGACAGCGCCGACGCCGAGGCCGGCGATGGCCACCGGTCCGAGGTGACCCACCACGGCCGTGTCCACCAGCAGGTAGAGCGGCTCCGCCGCGAGGACGACGAAGGCCGAGGCGGCGACGGCGACCAGCCCGCGTGACCGGGCGTCGCCGCCGACCGCCGGTGGCGGGCCGTCCGGCGACCTCGCCGGACGCGTCGGTCACGACATCGGAGCGAAGACGTCCCAGTCCTCGGCGACCAGGCCCCCCTCCAGACGGCAGTGATAGGCCCCGGCACCCTCGACCCGAGAGCCGTCCGAGCGACGAGTCGCGACCCACCGGACGTATGCCGCCACGCGGTCACCGTCGACGAGGACGTGCTGCACGGTGTACGCGCGGTCGGCGAACACCGAGTCGACCCAGGCCATGCCCGCCTGCCACTGATCGAAGGACCAGTCGCCCATCGCTGTGTGGTGGACGTAGTCGCTCGTCACGTGCTCGCGCGCCCGGGCCACACCGGAGGCGTCGTGCCAGCACTCGACCAGGCTCCGCACCAGCGTCTCCTCGCTCCGCACGTCCCGATCCTGCCGCATCCGAAGCGTCGGTCAGTTCGACAGGAAGACCAGGCGCGGCCACGCGGCCGCCCACCCGTCGACCGGCCCCGCGCACACGTAGACGGATGCCCGGTCGGACTCCTCATTGGAGACCGGGGCGGTGACCCTGCCGAGGTCTCGGCAGTCGCGGAAGAACTCGGTGGGAGCGCCGTCCTCCCAGACGACGACCACCGGCGCCATCGACGATGGCGGCGGTCCCCAGAGGCCGTACCCGTTGATACCGCTCCACGCGTGCGGCAGGCCGGCGGCGGCGCCGAAACGGTCGACCGCACCCGCCTCGCCGTAGTTGGCGGTGAAGATGCCGGCTCGCTCGCGCTGGTCCGGGGGGATCGAGCGGTACGCCGCCGCGACCTGCCCGACCAGGTGGGGCCAGCCGACGGTCTCGCGCTGCGTCTCGCCGAGGCCGTTCCACGGCGAGGCCCCGAGCGTGGCGGGGGAGAGGACCGGAAGGGCCGCCGGCAGGAACAGCGCGGAGACCGCCAGGACCGCGACGACGAGCGGCCAGCGCCGGCGGCGTCGCTCCACCGCGACGGCGCCGGCGGCGATGAGCACGGGGTAGGTCCCCGCGGTGTAGTACCCCTGGCCGGCGCTGACCACGAAGAAGGCCAGGACGAACAGCCACGTCCACGCCAGCACGCGGTAGATCCGCCAGCGGGGGTCGCGCCACAGGTTGACCAGGCCCACGACCCACAGGTAGGTCCCGACGCCGAACAGCAGCAGCTGGAGGGCCACGAAGCCAGCGCGCTGGCCGGCCGTGCCGTACTCGGCGCGGATCTCGTGGGCCAGCGTCAGCTGGGGCCAGCCGTGCGCGGCCTGCCAGAGCAGGACCGGCGTCCAGCACACCGCGGCGATCGCCGCGGCCACCCAGGGCCAGGGCCCGCGCAGGAGCGGGCGGGCCTCCGGCGTGAGCAGGATCCCGACCACCAGCCCCCCGAGCAGCACGATGGGCAGCTGCTTGTTGAGCAGGCCGACGCCGGCGGCCAGACCCACCAGTGGCCACAGTCTCCGGTCGCGGGTGCGCAGGATCCGGACCACCAGCCACAGCACGGCGACCCACGCGAGCAGGTCGATGGTCGAGGTGACGAGCAGGTGGCCCGACAGCAGGACGTAGGTGCTCGAGCCGACAGTCAGCGCGGCGAGCACTTGCGCGAACGCGCGCCCGCCGAGCTCGCGCGCGCAGAGCGCGGCCATGACGGTGACCGCGACGGCGGTGAGCGTCGCCGGCAGCCGGAAGACGGTGAGCGAGCCGTGACCGACCCCGTTCATCACCCAGGCGAGGAACGGTGTGAGCGGTGGCTGGTCCGGGTATCCCCACGCCAGGTGCCGACCGCACGCGAGGAAGTAGAGCTCGTCGCGGTGGTAGCCGTAGCGGGAGCTCATCGCCAGCAGCAGCAGCCCCACGGCGGCCGCGACCGCCGCGATCCCTCGCCAGGCGATGCCGGGGGTGGCCTCGGCGGAGGCGCTGTCCACCGGACCAGCCTGACACCCGATCGGGTGGGGTCGTGGAGGATGGCCGGCGTGCTGGCGATCGACCGTCACGACCTGGACGCCCTCCTCGGGCGGGCGCGCGCGTTGCTCGTGCCGCGAGGGCGTCGTCTGCTCGGGGTCACCGGGCCGCCGGGGGCCGGCAAGTCCACCGTGGCCGAGGCGGTGGTGGCCGCGATGGGCGCGGACGCGACCCTCGTGGGCATGGACGGCTTCCATCTGGCAGATGACGTGCTGCGCCGCCAGGGCACGTACGAGCGCAAGGGCGCGCCCGAGACCTTCGACGTCGGCGGGTACGTGCACCTGCTCGCCCGTCTGCGGGCGGCCGACGAGGCGGTGGTCTACGCGCCCCGGTTCCACCGCGAGATCGAGGCGGCCGTCGCCGGCGCGATCCCGGTCTCGGCTGCCACCCCGCTGGTCGTCACGGAGGGGAACTACCTCCTTCTCGACGGACCAGGCTGGTCGGCGGTCGCGGGGCTGCTCGACGAGGTCTGGTACGTCGACCCCGGGGAGGACGTACGGCTAGAGCGGCTGACCGCTCGCCACGAGGCCTACGGACGTCCGCCGGACCTCGCCCGCGCCCGCGCGCTCGGCTCCGACCAGGCCAACGCCGAGCTTGTTGCGCGTACCCGGGAGCGGGCCGACGTCCTCGTGACCGGCTGATCCCACCGACGCATCCCCGCGTCCGGAAATCCATTGTCTTCGCTGGGGATTCCCCCTTGCGCGGGTCCCGGTGACCCGCTACAGTCGAACACATGTTCGAGACAGTGGTCGACGACAGCTGGGAACTGCTGGCGCTTCGCGGCGCGCTCGTCGACCCGGCGGACGAGCTGGACCCGCTCGACTGGGACGAGCAGCCGTGTTCCGGCGAGCTCGGGCCGGCGGACTACGACGAGGTCAGCGGCTTCGAGCTCGCCCAGCTGGTGCACGCGCGAGCGAGCCACCCCCTCGACTCCCCCGATGCGAGGCAGTTGCTCGAGCGGCTCGCGGCCCTGGACCGCGTCCAGGGCTGGCTGTGGGCCGAACGGACCCGGGTGATGGCATCGTTCGCGCTGTGCCGCCCGCCCGACCCGCGAGCGCTCGGCGAGCCGGACTCGGGGCGGCGGGGGGCACAGCCGCTCGGGAGCGGGCCGGCAGCGCGGGTGAGCGAGTTCGCACCGGATGAGATCGCGGCCGTCCTGCATGCCTCTCCCCGCACGGCCTGTGCCTGGGTGGGCGAGGCGCTCGGCCTGGTGGAGGGGCTTCCCGCGACGCTGAGGGCGGTCGAGGCCGGATCCATCAGCCCCGCCGTGGCCGGGATGATCTACCGCGAGACCCATCACCTCAGCGCGGAGCGACGGGCCGAGGTCGAGCGACGCGTGCTGGCGCGCGCGGCCGGCCGGACGTACGGCCAGATCCGCCGGCACACGCGCCGCAGCGTGCTCGCCGTTGACCCCGCCGGGGCTGTCGCACGTGCCCAGGAGGAGGTCGGGTACGCGCGCGGCGTCCGGCTGCGCCCGGCGGGGGACGGGCTGGTCGCCATCGACGCTGTCCTCGGCACCGAGGAGGGCTTGCTCGCATTCGCGACGCTTGATGCCTACGCCGCGGCGAACGCCGGTGAGGGCGAGACCGACGTCCCGGCCGGGCAGGCCTGGCGGCGCGCCGACGTCCTGGTCGACCTGCTGGGCGCGCTGAGGGAGCAGCGCCTGCCCGAGGTCCTCGGCGTCGCTCCCGCGACCGGACCGGCCGCCCAGGCCGTCCAGGCCGTCGAGGCCGTCGAGGGCGAGCGCGGGCCCCTGCCCCCAGTGATCCGCGTCGACGTCGTGGTGGCCGCCTCGACCCTGCTCGGGCTGGACGAGCAGGCGGCCGAGGTCGCCGGTCTCGGCCCCATCCCCGCCGACGTCGCGCGGGCGCTGGCTCGCGACGAGGCCGCGGTGCTGCGCCGGATGCTGACCGCGCCTGGTCCTGCCGGCATGGAGCTCGTGGAGCTCTCCTCGCCCTCCTACCGGCCACCACCCCGGCTACGCGCCAAGGTCGAGGCTCGCGACCGGACCTGCCGGTTCCCGGGCTGCGCGAGACAGGTGACCGGCACCCGGTGGGGGGCGGAGCTGGACCACACGATCCCCTGGCCGCTCGGCACGACCACCGAGTCGAACCTCGAGGTCTTGTGCACCCATCACCATCGGCTCAAGCACGAGGGCGGGTGGCGTCTCGTGCAGCTCAGCCGAGGCCACTTCGAGTGGACCTCACCCGAGGGCAGGACCTACCGGGTCGAGCCGGAGCTGTGCGTGGTCGACACGACCCTCGACGAGCGGCCGGAACCGCCCGCTTCGGATCCGCCCGTCCCGATCCCGTTCTGAGCCGGTTCTGAGCGCGCTTTGAGCCGACGCGCGCGGTCGGCCGCCGCCGGTCAGTCCTCGCGGAAGCCACCGAGGAAGCGGCGGAACAGCCCGCCCTCGCGCGGCAGCGGCTCGCCCGGGGGCGGCGGGGTGGGTGAGGGCGAGTCGATCGGCTTGTCATAGTCGGTGCTCGCGATGGCCAGCACGATCTGGTCCTCGTCGTAGTCCTCGGACCCCGGGATGAGCGGGACGAAACCGACCAGCTCGCCGTCCAGCATCACCTCGGCCTCGAGCCCGGCGGCGCCGTCGGCGTCCCAGATCGCCTCGCGGCCACCGGGGATGCGGACCCGTACGCCGAAGACGTACACGCCGGCCTGCTCGAGGTGAGCGTCCACCCCGCGCTCCCGGAGCCGGTCGACGACCCGCCGGGCCCTGTTCTCGTCCACGTCGCCACGCTACCCGGAGGGGCCGAGTCGAGCCGTTCGCCACCCAGGGGACCCGCATGCGTGCTTGGCTCGGGTGGTCGTTGGTCGCTTGTTGGGGGTTCCCACATGAAGGTGTTGTCGCTGCGCCGTGCCGCCCTGCTCGTTCCCGCGGTGGGGATCGCCCTCGTGCTGCCGTCGGCTGCTTCGGCGGCTCCTGGAGACGCCACCGTCGCCGCCCACGCACCGGGGCTGGTGGGTTCGCCGATCCTGCTCGAGAACAACGCCTCGTTCTCCGGCTACGACGTCGCGGTGGACGGCACGGGGCGGACCTACGTCGGCTGGATCTCCTCGTCCAACAGCAACTCCGCCGGCCGCAAGGTCCACCTGTGCACGCTGGCTCCCGGCGGCACGAGATGCGTCGGCGGGATCCAGACCATCGACTCCCTCGGGGCGTCCTCGGCCGAGGGCCTGCGGGTCCTCGCCACGTCCTCCGGCAAGGTCACCCTCGTGTGGTTCCACGACACCTCGCCGGGGTCCGGCAACGGCCCACGGGGCGGTCGGATCGCCACCGCCACCTCGCAGTCCGGAGGGACCCTCTCCGCGGCGACCGACGTCGAGGACGCGCCCAGCTACGGCGCGCTGCTCGACGCCGAGCTCGGGCCGAACGGGACGCTGTGGACCCTCGCCTACAAGGGCGTACCGACGACGTCGGTGGAGCTGCGGGAGGGCACCTCGGCGACGCTGCAGACCCTCAAGACCCCGTACGGCGTCGGCTACGGGGAGATCGCGATCCACGGGAGCAGCGCCGTCGTCGCGATCCAGAAGTACGGCTCGATCACCGTCCCGATCGGCGTGTCGCACGCCAGCAGCAGCGGCGGCTCGTGGTCGGCGTTCAAGGCCGTCGCGCACACCTGGAGCGCCGGCTGGAACCCGGGACTGGTCTCCGCCAAGTCGGGCATCCGGCTGTACGCCTCCGTCGACAACGCCGACTACTCACCCGTCGTGGCGAAGTGGACCGGGACCTCGTTCAGCCGGCCGACACTGATCGGCGACACCAACTCCTGCACGCCCAACAGCCATGATCCCGTCGCCGACGCGAGCGGGCGGGTGGTGGACGTCACCGACGAGTGCGGCAAGATCACCGTCACCAACCTGCCCGACACCACGCACGCCTCGATCGTGCGCTTCTCCGACCGTGGGACCGAGGCCGGTGGATCCCCGCAGATCGCGTCCACGCCCAGCGGCAAGGCCGTTGTCGCGTGGTCGATCGAGTCAAGCAACGGCGACCGGCTCTATGCCGCCCGCGTCCTGCTGCCGGCTCTGCGCGGCACGGCCACCAAGTCGGTCAGCCATGGGCGGGTCACGGTCACGGGCCCGAAGTCGTGCCTGCCCGCGGTGAGCGTCGCGGTCTCGGTCACCGGGCGACCGGCGTCCGGGTGGAAGGTCGCGAGCAAGACCCTGAAGCTGGGCTCGAAGAAGGTGGGATCCTCGCTCAACGGGGCCAGCCTGACCGCGGGGAGCGCGTACTCCCTCGTGGGAACAGTGGTCTTCAGCAAGGCAGGCTCGCACGTCAAGGCCAGCGCGGCGCTGAAGTTCCGGACCTGCCCGAAGCCCTAGGGCGAGTCCTCGAGCAGGCCGCGACGACGGGCGACGGCCACCGCCTCGGTGCGCCCGCCGGCTCCCAGCTTGGCGAGGATGTTCGACACGTGCACGCTCACCGTCTTGGCGCTGATGAACAGCCGGCCGGCGATCTCGCGGTTGCTTCGTCCTGACGCGATGAGGGCGAGTACCTCTCGCTCCCGCGGCGTCAGCTGCTCCTCCGGGTGCTCTGAGGCGGAGCGCGTACGTGCTCCGCCCGCGAGGCGGATCTCGGCCAGCAGCGGCCGGGCACCAAGGGCGTCCGCGGTCAGCCCGGCGGTCGCCAGCAGGGCGGCGGCCTCGCCGGCCTCGCCGGTGCCGCGCAGCGCCTCGGCCAGTCGGACCTGGCAACGCGCGACCTCGAAGACGTTGCCGAACTCCTCGAAGCCGGCGAGCGCCGCTCGCCACGCCGTCACGAGTTGGTCCGCGTCGGGTGGGTCGACTCCCGCGGACCAGTGCAGGCGCAACCGCTCCGCTTCGACGCGCATGGTCCACGCCCGCCCCTCCACGCCGGCTCCGCGAGACTTCCAGGTCCCCGCCGCCACGGCAGCCTCGGCGGCCAGGCGCTCGCCGTGCTCGACGATCGCCGTGCGCTCCCGGGCCGTGGCCTCACGCGCCTGCACGGTCAGCGCGGCGAGGGCGAGTGCCGCGAGACGTACCTGGGCGGCGAAGCCCTCGCGCTTCCAGACCGTGGACACCGCCGCTACCACCTCCTCGTAGGCGCGCAGCGCGGCCGCTGCGTCCCCGCGCGCCGTGTGGGCCTCGATGGCCGCCCCGCCGGCGAGGATCGCGACGAACCCGTCGCGCGACCACCACGGCCGCAGCGCCGGCTGCAGCTCAAGAGCTCGGTTGCTGCCCCGCCAGGCGAGCACCCCCACGTCCACGGCGGCCAGCATCGCCTCGGCCATCGCCGGCGGCGCCTCTCCGGTCACGTCGACGATGCGCCTCGCCTCGTCCCACTCGCCCTGCACCTGGGCGACGATCGCGGCCAGGGCACGGGCGTCGATGCCGTACGGCGCCCACGCGCGTCCCGACCGCCGCGCGAGGTCGGCCGCCGCCGCGTAGGTCTCGCGGGCTCGTGCGAGCTCACCCCGCTCGTAGAGGAGTCCGGCCAGGGAGAACAGGCTGCGCAGCTCGGCCCCGACCTCTCCCGTCGCGCGAGCCTCGGCGACGCTCGCCTCGAGCAGCGCGAGCGACGCCTCTGGGTCGCCGCGCCGGCGCTCGATCCGCGCGATGAGGGTGGACGCGTCGACGGCCACGTCGGCGACCTCGAGCGTTCGGGAGAGCTGGAGCGCCTCGTCGACCCAGCGCGCGCCCTGGTCGTCTCGGCCGCGCTCCTCGAGGGCGCGCGCGTGCGCGAGCAGGATGCGCGCGTGGAGCTCGGTGGAGGGTGACGACGCGACCAGCGCGACGGCCTGGGTGGTGAGCGCGAGAACGTCGACGCCGGTGTCACCGAGCAGGCCGATGGTCGCGACACCGAGCAGCAGCCGGGCTCGGTCGTGCTCTGGCGCGTCGTCGGGGAGCGCGTCGAGCGCGTCCTCGACCAGCGCGAGGCCGCGGAACAGGTGGCCCGCTGCGGCGGCGGCCTCCGCCGCTCGCAGGGTCAGGTCGACGACGTCGACGTCGAGGCGCTGACCGTCGGGCTCGGCGAGCAGCTCGAGGGCGAGCTCATAGCTTCGCACCGCCTCGTCCGGGCCCCCGACCGCCATCGCCTCGTCGCCGGCCCGGATCCCGGCACGGACGGCGGTGGCCACGTCGTGGGCGGCCCGCGCGTGCCGTGCCAGCTCGACCGAGGTCCCGCCGAGCTCGGCGAGGACCTTGGCGTAGGCGGCGTGCAGGCGGACCCGTTCGCCGGGGAGCAGGTCGTCGTAGACCGCCTCCGCGAGCAGGGCGTGGCGGAAGGCGTACCCGGCGCGGTCGTCTGTCCCGGCGGCGAGGAGGACGTTGGCGTCCACGGCGGCACGCAGCGCCCGGTCCAGACGCTCGGGCTCGAGGGCGGCCACTGCCGCCAGCACCGGATGCGTCACCCGCCGGCCCGCGACCGAGGCGGCACGCACGATCGCCCGCGCGTCGTCGTCGAGGCGCTCGATGCGCACCAGCAGCAGGTCGGCCAGGTCGGCCGGCAGGCTCGCCGCGCCGCCCTCGGCGGCGGAGACCAGCTCCTCGACGAAGAAGGCGTTGCCGTCGGCACGGGCGAGCAGGCTGGTCACCGCCGAGTCGGGCATCGGATCGCTGTGCAGGAGCTCGACGAGGCGGCGCACGTCGGCGTCGTCGAGCGGGCCGAGCGCCACCCTGGACAGCGTCGGCAGGCGGTTCCACTCCGAGAGCGTCGTCCGCAGCGGGTGGCGGCGGTGGAGGTCGTCGCTTCGATAGGACACCACGAGCGCCACCCCGGCGGGCACCCCGCGGGCGAAGAGGAAGCTCAGGAGGTCCCGGCTGGACTGGTCGGCCCAGTGCAGGTCCTCGACCACGATCAGGGTCGGCTGGAGCGACCCGAGGTGGGCCAGCGCGGCCTCCACCGCCTCGAACAGGCTGCCCCGCTCCGTCCGCTCCCCGGTCGCGGCACCCACGCCGCGGCGGTGGGAGGGCAGGAGCGGGGCCACGCCAGGTGCCGCCGCGAGGAGCTGCTCGGCGAGCTCGGGCGCGTCGGCCTCGAGTCGTCCGAAGGCGTCGCTGAACGGCAGATAGGGCAGTCCGCCGTCACCGAAGTCGACGCAGTGGCCGACCAGGACCAGCCGTCCCGCCGCGACGGCGCGCAGGCGAAGCTCGTGCAGCAGCCGGGTCTTGCCGACGCCGGCGTCACCGGAGACGAGGACCGCGCCGGGCGGGGCACCGTCGAGGCCGACGAGCGAGCTCAGGGCGGCCAGCTCCTCGCTACGCCCGACCAGCGGGCTGAGGCGCGGGGCGGAAACGGTCACGGGCTCCATCATCGGCCCGACCCCTGACAGCGAGGGCGGCGTTCCGGCGGGCGTCGCGGCGGGTCTGCCGTACGCGCCTGGAGCGCCGGGAGCGGGCAACGCCTTGCTGGACCCATTGCTGGCGGGCGGTGATCTCGGCGAACTCGGACGCCGGGAGCTGGGACATGGTGCACTCCTTGGACTCGATCGACGTGGTCGAGCCTGCGCGTCTGAGGAGGGCCGGCACATCGGACGTCGTCCCTATCTCGGGCGTCCGGGGGCCTCAGACGGTGGGGATGAGCAGCGGGGATGGTGGGTAGGCTCTGGGCAGACGCCCCGAAGGAGGCGGACATGGCCGCTGCCTTCCTGCCCTCCGTCAACGCCTTCTCCTTCACCAACGCCTGGCCGAAGGAGCCGGCGGTGAGCCTGGACACGCCGTTCGGGACCGTCGCCGTCGGCGACGCCAGCAAGGGACTGTGCGGCGGGATGACGTACGCGGCGCTGGACTACTTCTACGCCGGCCGGATGCCGCAGCCCGACCGGCCGGCCCCCGGGAGCCCGCTGTACGCCTTCCTGGTCCGCCGCCTGGTCGACTCCTGGCACGTGCCGGCCGGCGTGGCGCAGTACTACCAGTGGATGAACCTGCCCGACTCCGACCAGGGCTTCGACGTGCTGGGGCACCAGGTCGTCACCCAGCGCGGGGTGTCCTGGCGAACCGTGCAGCAGCAGTGGCCCGTGGTCAAGGAGGATCTCGACGACCAGCGGCCGAGCCCGCTCGGGCTGGTCACGATCCGCTCCAGCCGGCTGTCCGACCTGGGCTGGAACCACCAGGTCCTGGCGTACGCCTACGCGACCCAGGGCTCCGTGGTCACCCTGCACGTCTACGACCCCAACAGCGGGCAGGACGACGCGGTCACGATCGCCTTCGACACCGGCGCCCCGACCCGAGCCACGACGTTCACCGACACGGTCAACATCACCCGGCCGATCCGCGGCTTCTTCCGCACGGCGTACTCGCCGGTGCCGCCACCCTGACGGCGGGGAGGGTCTCGCCGCGTCCGGGCGGCAAGATGCCCGGATGGCCCTCGCCCTCTCACCCGCCGACCTGCAGCGCCGCACCAGGCTGCGCAAGGCCAAGACGTTCGCGACCGGGCTGCTGGTCCTCGCGGCCGTGGCGTACCTGCTGGTCCGCGGCAACGACGCCACCTGGGCGCAGTACGCCGCCGCGGCGGCCCAGGCCGGCATGGTCGGCGGACTCGCCGACTGGTTCGCGGTGACCGCGCTGTTCCGCCGCCCGCTCGGCCTCCCGATCCCGCACACCGCGCTCATCCCGACCCGCAAGGACGCCCTCGGCGCGAGCCTGAGCAGCTTCATCGGCGAGCACTTCCTCGTGGCCGACGTGGTCCGGCGGCGCCTCGACCAGGTGGACCTGCTCGGGCGCCTGGGCACGTGGCTGTCCCGCCCTGACTCGGCGCGGCGGGTGACGGCGGAAGCGGCCGCGGCGCTGCACGCTGTCCTGGAGGTGCTCAGCGACGAGGACGTCCGCGCGGTCGTCGAGGAGGTAGCCGGCCGACGGCTGCGGGACACCCAGGTCGCACCGGTACTGGGCCGGCTGCTCGCCGACGTCGTCGCGGACGGTTCCCACCACGCCCTCGTCGACGTCGTCGCGAGGCGTACCGCGGCCTGGCTGCACGACAACAGGGACACGGTGATCGCGCTGGTGGAGTATGAGGCGCCCGCCTGGTCGCCGGCCTTCGTGGACCGCGCGCTCGCCCGACGGGTGTACAGCGAGCTGGTTCGCGTCGCGGAGCAGGTGGTGGTCAACCCCCAGCACCCGCTGCGGATCGCCCTCGACCGGTGGCTCGCGAGCCTGGCCACCGACCTGCGCGAGGACCCCGACACCGCGCGCCGGCTGGGCGAGCTGGCCGACCGGCTGCTCAGCCACGACGCGACGCGCGAGGCGCTCGGGACCCTCGTCGGGGCGACCCGCCGGGCGGTTGTGGAGCTGGTCGACGAGCCTGACGGCGAGCTGCGTCACCGGGCCACCGCGTCGGTGCAGCGATGGGGGGAGCGCTTGCGCAGCGACGCGGTGCTTCGCGGGAAGCTCGACGGCTGGATCGGCGCAGCGGCCGAGCACGTCGTCACCGGCTACCGCGACGAGATCACCCGCATCGTCACCGACACCGTCGACCGGTGGGACGGCGAGGAGGCGGCACGACGCATCGAGCTCGTCGCCGGACCGGATCTGCAGTTCATCCGGGTGAACGGAACGGTCGTCGGCGCGTTGGCCGGCGTCGTCATCCACGCGGTGAGCGTGGCGCTCGGCTGAGGTCGCGGCGTCACCCGCCCGCGTGGGCCGGCGTGAAGTTGCCCGTCCCCTGGCGCTCCTCCGCGCGGATGACGTGCACGACCGCGTTGATCTGCGCGAGGTGGGTGAACGCCTGCGGGAAGTTGCCGAGGTGGCGGCCGCTCTTGGGGTCGATCTCCTCGGCGTAGAGCCGCAACGGGCTCGCGTAGGCGAGCAGCCTCTCGCACAGCTTCTTCGCGCGGTCGATCTCGCCGATCTCGACCAGCGCCGAGACCAGCCAGAACGAGCAGATGGTGAACGAGCCCTCCTCGCCCGCGAGCCCGTCGTCGGTCTCCCCGGTCCGGTAGCGCAGGACCAGTCCCTCCTCGGTCAGCTCGTCGGCGATGGCCAGCACGGTCGCGCGGATCCTGGGGTCGTCCGGGGGCAGGAACCGGAGCAGGGGGATGAGCAGGCAGGACGCGTCGAGGGCGTCGGTCCCGTAGTACTGGGTGAAGACCCCGCGGGAGTCGACGCCCTTCTCGCAGATGTCGGCATGGATCTGGTCGGCGAGGGACGCCCACTTCTCGGCGTACTCGGGCTCGTCGTGCAGCCGGGCCAGCTTCGCGCCGCGGTCGAGCGCGACCCAGCACATGAGCTTGCTGGAGACGAAGTGCCGCGGCTCGCCGCGGACCTCCCAGATCCCGCGGTCCGGCTCCTCCCAGTGGGCCGCCGCCTGCTCGACCTGGCGCTTGAGGATCGGCCAGAGCGACTCCGAGACCGCCTCTCGGGAGCGGACGTGCAGATACACCGAGTCGAGCACAGCGCCCCAGACGTCGTGCTGCTTCTGCGTGTAGGCGCCGTTGCCGATGCGTACGGGCTGCGCGCCCTCGTAGCCCCTCAGGTGGGGAAGCGAGGACTCGTCGAGCTCGCGCTCGCCGCCGACGCCGTACATCACCTGCAGGTCGTGGCCGTCGCGGCAGGCGTCGGCGATGAAGTAGAAGAAGTCGTCGGCCTCGCGGTCGAAGCCGAGGGTGTACAGCCCCCACAGCGCGAACGTCGAGTCGCGCACCCAGGCGTAGCGATAGTCCCAGTTGCGCTCGCCCTGCGGTGTCTCCGGCAGCGAGGTCGTCGCGGCGGCGAGCAGGGCGCCCGTCGGGGCGTACGTCAGTCCCTTGAGCGTCAGCGCGCTCGCCTGCAGGTAGTGCCGCCACGGGTGGTCGGGGAACTCGCCCGCGGTGATCCACTGGCGCCAGTACTCCGCCGTCCGGGCCATCCGTTCGGCCGCCTCGTCCCAGGACCGCGGCGGCGGCAGCGGGGACCACGACAGTGCGACGAAGTGCTGGTCCCCCTCGACCATGCGGGTACGGGCACGCACGCCACGGCCCTCGATACCGCACCGGAGATCGGTGGTGAGGCGAAGTGTGACGTCGGCGCCGTCCGCCTTCGCGGTGAGCTCGCCGTACCCCCCGCTCTCGTACTCCCACTCCGGCGCCACCCGGCCGTAGTCGAAGAGCGGTTCGCACGACATGGCGAGGTCGACCGTTCCGCTGACGCACCGGACCGTCCGCACGAGGCAGTGCTCGGCGTCGAAGTCGGTGGGGGAGCGGCGGTGGGTGCGCGAGCGGTCGTCGACGTTGTGCCACGGACCCATGACGAGGGCGTCGCGCACCACGAGCCAACCGGTGCGTGTCTGCCAGGTCGTCTCGAGCATGAGGCTGCCGGGAAGGTAGCGACGCTGCGCCGGGTAGGCGACGTCGTAGGGGCCGAGGCGGAAGCTGCCCGCCGCCCGGTCGAGCAGCGAGGTGAACACGCTCGGCGCGTCGGGCCGGGGCACGCACATCCACTCGACGGCACCGCTCGGCGCCACCAGGCACGTCGACTCGCAGTCGGAGAGGAAGGCGTAGTCCGCGATGGGCGGGAACGGGCTTCGGTGGTAGTCCTCCTCGAGGCGGCGGGGAGCGACCAGGTCCGTGGATGCGTCGACGGAGGCGTCCATGCGCCGATGGTGGCCCCCGCGCGCCCGCCGCGCCAGAGCCGCGCCAGAGCAACGCCAGAGCGACGTCAGCGAGACGTCAGCGCCGCAGTCAGCGGGTCGCGTCGGCCGCGGCTCGACCGGCGGCGCGTCCCGAGAACAGACAGCCGCCGAGGAAGGTGCCCTCCAGCGCCCGGTAGCCGTGCATGCCACCTCCGCCGAACCCGGCCACCTCGCCCGCGGCGTAGGCGCCGGGCAGGGGCGAGCCGTCCGCGCGCAGCACCCGTGCGGACAGGTCCGTGTGCAGCCCGCCGAGGGTCTTGCGGGTCAGGACGCGCAGCCGCACCGCGATGAGCGGCCCGGCCTTCGGGTCCAGCAGGCGGTGCGGGCGGGCCACGCGAACCAGCCGGTCCCCGCGGTAGCGGCGCGCCCCGCGCAGCGCGACGACCTGCAGGTCCTTGGCGAAGGGGTTGGCGATCTCGCGGTCACGGGCGAGGACCTCGCGCTCGACGTCGGCCAGCCGCAGCAGCGGCTCCTCGGTCAGCGCGTTCATCCCGTCGACGAGTCGCTCGAGGGTGTCGGCGACGACGAAGTCGGCACCACGCCGCTTGAACGCCTCGACCGGCCCGGGAGCCCCGCCCCGCGCGCGGCTGAGCACGAGCCGTACGTCCTTGCCGGTCAGGTCAGGGTTCTGCTCGGAGCCCGACAGCGCGAACTCCTTCTCGATGATGCGCTGCGTGAGGACGAACCAGCTGTGGTCGTGCCCACTGGCCCGCAGGTGCGCGAGGGTGCCCAGGGTGTCGAAGCCGGGGAAGAGGGGGACCGGCAGCCGACGCCCGACCGCGTCCAGCCACAGCGACGAGGGGCCCGGCAGGATCCGGATCCCGTGGCCGGGCCAGATCGGGTCGAAGTTCTCGACACCCTCGGTGTAGTGCCACATGCGGTCGCGGTTCACGACCGTGCCGCCGGCCGCCTCGGTGATCCCGAGCATCCGTCCGTCGACGTGTGCTGGGACCCCGCACAGCAGGTCGCGAGGTGGCGTCCCGAGCCGGCGCGGCCAGTTCGCGCGGACCAGGTCGTGGTCGCCGCCGATGCCGCCGGAGGTGACGATGACTGCCTGGCAGCGCAGGGCGAAGTCGCCGACCACGTCCCGCGAGGTGGCCACGCCCCGGGGCTCGTCGCTCGGCTCGAGAACGACTCCGCGCACGCCGTCGACCACCCCGCCGGTGGCGGTGAGCTCGTCGACGCGGTGCCGGAAGCGGATCTCCACCCGCCCGGCTTCGACCGCCGCCTGGACCCGGCGGGCGAAGGGCGCGACGACGCCGGGTCCGGTGCCCCACGTGATGTGGAAGCGCGGCACGGAGTTGCCGTGGCCGTCGGCGAGGTAGCCGCCCCGCTCGGCCCAGCCCACGACGGGGAAGAAGCGCACGCCGAGCCCGTGCAGCCACGCGCGCTTCTCGCCGGACGCGAAGTCGACGTACGCCTGCGCCCAGCGCCTCGGCCAAGCGTCCTCGTCCCGGTCGAAGCCGGCCGTGCCCAGCCAGTCCTGCCAGGCCAGGTCGTGGGAGTCGTGGACACCCATCCGGCGCTGCTCCGGGGAGTCGACGAGGAAGAGGCCGCCGAGCGACCACCAGGCCTGGCCCCCGAGATTCGTCTCCGGCTCCTGGTCGAGCAGGATCACCCGCCGGCCGGCGTCCGCGAGCTCCGCGGTCGCCACCAGTCCCGCGAGCCCCGCTCCCACGACCACGACATCAACGTCCATGCCCCCATCTTCGGGCCAGCGGCGCCACCCGTGCGGTATGCAATCCCCGGGAGGTCGGCGAGCGGATGAGGCGGAGCGCACCGGAGTCGGTGGTCGCGTCGGCGACCGCGATCCTGGACTCGGAGTCCCTCGTCGACCGGACCGTCTTCCTGGCCCGGCTCGACCGGTACTGGGCCGACCTCCTCGACGGGCTGACCGACGCCTACGGCGAGCGTGCGCCGGACCTCGCGGCGGCCGTCGTCGACCTCGCCGCTCGGGCCTACGCCGAGCGGCCGCAGGATCTGCGCCTGCTGGACCTGCGCCGGCACGTGGAGCCGGACTGGTTCCAGAACCCCGCCGCCCTCGGGTACGCCGTCTACGCGGACCGCTTCGCCGGGGACCTCCAGGGCGTGATCGCCAAGGTGCCGTACCTGGCCGAGCTCGGCGTGACCTATCTGCACCTCATGCCCCTGCTCAAGCCGAGACCGCGTCCGAACGACGGCGGCTACGCCGTCATGGACTACCGGAGGGTGCGCGAGGACCTCGGCACCTTCGACGACATCGTCGAGCTGGCCGGGGTGCTGAGGGGCGAGGGGATCTCCCTCACTCTCGACCTGGTCCTCAACCACGTGGCCGCGGAGCACGAGTGGGCCGTCCGCGCGCGGGCGGGAGAGGAGCGGTATCGCGCCTACTTCCACGTGTTCCCCGACCGCATGCAGCCGGATGCGTTCGAGCGCACGCTCCCGGAGGTCTTCCCCGACTTCGCGCCGGGCAACTTCACGTGGAACGAGGAGCTCGAGGCGTGGGTGTGGACCACGTTCAACTCCTGGCAGTGGGACCTGAACTGGCACAACCCGGATGTCTTCTGCGAGTTCGCCGACCTCGTCTGCTTCCTGGCCAACCGGGGCGTGGAGTGCCTTCGCCTGGACGCGATCGCGTTCATGTGGAAGCGCCTGGGGACCGACTGCCAGAACCAGCCGGAGGTCCACTCGCTCACCCAGGCGCTGCACGCGGTGACCAGGATCGCGGCACCTGCCGTGGTGTTCAAGGCGGAGGCGATCGTCGCGCCGAAGCAGCTGGTTCCCTACCTGGGACAGGGCCGCCACTACGGCAAGGTCAGCGACCTCGCCTACCACAACACGCTCATGGTTCAGGTGTGGTCGGCTCTCGCGGCCCGTGACGCCCGGCTCATGACCGAGGCCATTCGCCGGTTCCCCCGCAAGCCGGCGACGACGTCGTGGGCGACGTACGTGCGCTGCCACGACGACATCGGATGGGCGATCAGCGACGACGACGCGGCCGCGGTGGGGCTGAACGGCGCCCTGCACCGACGGTTCCTGTCGGACTTCTACAGCGGCGCGTTCCCCGGCAGCTTCGCGCGGGGGCTGGTGTTCCAGGAGAACAAGGTCACTGGAGACCGG
>DATJPE010000009.1 GCA_035506535.1 Actinomycetes bacterium
GGTCGGGCCGCCCACGCGGAAGCCCTTGAGGTACCAGGCCACGTGCTTGCGGATGTCACGGCAGGCCTTGTCCTCGTCGCCGTCATAGGTCTCGACGAGCAGGTCGACGTGACGACGCAGCACCCGGGTCACCTCGGCCAGGCCGGGCGCCGGCGGCACCGGCTCCCCCGCGAAGGCGGCGGCCAGGTCCCGGAACAGCCACGGTCGGCCGAGGCAGCCGCGGCCGACGACCACGCCGTCCGCGCCCGTCCGGGCCATCAGCCGGAGCGCGTCCCCTGCCGTCCAGATGTCGCCGTTGCCGAGGACGGGCACGTCGAGGGCGGCCTTGAGCTCGGCGATCGCCGCCCAGTCGGCCGTACCGGTGTACATCTGGGCGGCGGTGCGCCCGTGCAGCGCGACCCACGCGACCCCCTCCTCGGCGGCGGCCCGGCCGGCCTCGAGGAAGGTGAGGTGCGCGTCGTCGATCCCCTTGCGCAGCTTCACCGTCACCGGCACGGCCCCGTCGGCGGCGCGCACGGCGGCCCGGACGACGGAGCGGAACAGCCGGCGCTTCCACGGCAGCGCCGAGCCGCCCCCGCGGCGGGTCACCTTCGGGACGGGACAGCCGAAGTTGAGGTCGACGTGGTCGGCCAGCCCCTCGCCGACGACGATGCGGACCGCCTCGTGGACGACATTGGGGTCCACGCCGTAGAGCTGGACCGAGCGCGGTGCCTCGTCAGGGTGGAAGCGGATCATCCGCATCGTCTCGGCGTCGCGCTCGACCAGCGCGCGCGTCGTGATCATCTCGCAGACGTACAGCCCGGCGCCGTACTCGCGGCACAGCCGCCGGAAGGCGGCGTTGGTGATGCCGGCCATCGGGGCGAGGACGACGGGCGGGTCGACGACACCGACCCCGTCGAGCAGCAGCGGCGGCGCGGTCACGGCCCCGCCGGGACGTCGGTGAAGAGCAGCGTCTCGTGGCCGGACGGCCTCGGGAGGCGGACCAGCTGCCAGCCGGCCAGCCGCTCCTCGTAGCGCGGGCCGAGCCGGAGCACGCTGGGGGTGTCCCAGAGGACCGCGTGCAGGGTGTAGCCGTGCGCGCGAGCGCGCTCGACATCGGCCGGGGTCGGCAGGCCACGTACCTCGTGGCAACCGAGCTCGTAGGCGATGACGGGGAGGTTGGGCCCGGCGAGGACGCACGGTTCCCGCACGCCCGCGGCCCGAAGCTGGTCGACGACCTGGTACGGCGCAGCGCGCACGGCCGCCTGCTGCCTCGCGTTGACCCGGACCAGGCTGTACTGGCCCAGGGAGTTCACCAGCACCAGCAGCACGACGGCCGTCGCGGCAGCAGTGCGCACCGCTCCGGCACGGCACCGTCGGACCGCGCTGATCAGCGCCTGGGCGACGGGGACGGACAGCAGCGCGTAGACGGGCAGGAGCACACGAGGTCCGGGAGCCTCGACCTTGATGAAGAACAGGTACTGCACGAAGACCCCGGCGGCGGCCGCGGCGCACAGCACGTAGGCGCGGCGGGCCGCGCCACGGGCGAACCAGACCCCGAGCAGGGCCAGCGGCCACATCAGCCACCACCACAGACGTGTGGCGGCTGCCGCGTGGACGGCCCGCCCGGCGACCGGTCCGGACACCGTGTGGGCGAGGAAGCGCAGGTTGAAGTGCAGGCCACCGTCCTGCGAGCTGGCTTCGCGCAGCCGGTGCAGCGGCCCCCCGAAGTTGACGAACGCCTCGACGGTCCAGAACCCCCACCCGATCGCCAGACCCAGGATCGCGGCCCCGCCGGCGCGGAGCCGCGCGGCCCGCCCAGGGGTACGAAAGGCAGCGAGGGCGACGAGGACGGGCACGATGGCGTACACGGCGTCCGAGGGCCGGACCAGCGACATGACCCCGAACGCGAAGACTGCCGCCGCCAGGTACGACCGTCGGCGGCGCACCAGGGCGACCGCCACCGATCCGACGCCGCCGACCCCGGCCAGTGCGGTGAACAGATTCGGCATCGCCTGGCTGGAATAGAAGGTCGACACCCACAGGCTCGCGAACAGCAGCGCCGCGGTGACCGCCGTCCACCGGCAGATACGTACCCAGGGCAGGTACGCGAGGAACATGAACGCGCTGGACAGCCCGCTGAGGTAGGAGCGGGTGATCCCCAGCGACGCCGTGTAGTGGGCCACCGGCCACACCAGCAGCGGCAGCCCGTAGGCCCGGGGGGCGGTCCAGACCAGGTGGGGCCTCGTCGAGGCCTGGCTCAGGTAGACCGCCTCGTCGTAGCCGAGCGGGAGGTGAGGGCTGACCGCTAGCCGCGACGCGGCCAGCCAGCCGATCGAGACGACGAGCAGCGCGACGACGGCCAGCCGTCGGTCGCGAAGGATGTCGCGACCACGCGCCACTGCGGCAGCGCTGCTCATCGACGAATCCGGCTAGCAGGCCGGAAGGCGCTCGAGGAGCCAGGACTCGACACCCTCGATCGCGATCCGCTCCTGGGTCATCGAGTCCCGCTCGCGGATGGTGACCGCGGAGTCCTCGAGGGTGTCGAAGTCGACGGTGACGCAGTACGGCGTCCCGATCTCGTCCTGACGCCGGTATCGGCGCCCGATCGCCTGGGCGTCGTCGAACTCGACGTTCCAGCGCTTGCGCAAGGCCGCCGCGAGGTCGCGCGCCCGGGGCGAGAGGTCCTCGTTGCGCGACAGGGGCAGCACGGCGACCTTGACCGGCGCGAGCCGGGGGTCGAGGCGCAGCACGGTCCTGGTGTCCACGCCGCCCTTGGTGTTGGGCGCCTCGTCCTCGGCGTAGGCGTCGAGGAGGAACGCCAGCGTCGCCCGGGTCAGGCCGGCGGCCGGCTCGATGACGTACGGCGTCCAGCGCTCGCCCTTGTCCTGGTCGAAGTACGTCAGGTCGGCGCCGGAGTGCTTCGAGTGGGACTTGAGGTCGAAGTCGGTCCGGTTGGCGATCCCCTCGAGCTCGGCGAACTCGGTGCCGCCGAAGCGGAACCGGTACTCGATGTCGACGGTCCGCTTGGAGTAGTGGCTGAGCTTCTCCTGCGGGTGCTCGAACAGGCGCAGGTTCTCCGGGCGCAGGCCGAGGTCGACGTACCAGTCCCAGCGCGCCTGCAGCCAGTACTCGTGCCACTGCTCGTCGGTGCCCGGTTCGACGAAGAACTCCATCTCCATCTGCTCGAACTCCCGCGTCCGGAAGATGAAGTTCCCTGGAGTGATCTCGTTGCGGAACGACTTACCGGTCTGCGCGATCCCGAACGGCGGCTTCTTGCGGGCGGTGCCCATGACGTTGAGGAAGTTGAGGAAGATGCCCTGCGCGGTCTCCGGCCGCAGGTAGTGCAGGCCCTCCTCGGACTCCACCGGGCCGAGATAGGTCTTGAGCAGTCCCGAGAACTGGCGTGGCTCGGTGTACTGGCCGCGCGTCCCGCAGTTCGGGCAGGGGACCTCCGACAGCTGCGCGTCGTCGCGTCCCTTGCGAGCCGCGAACTCCTCGGTGAGGGTGTCCGCGCGGAAGCGGTGGTGGCAGGACGTGCACTCCACCAGCGGGTCGGTGAAGGTCTCGACGTGCCCGGAGGCCTCCCAGGTCTCGCGCGGCAGGATCACCGCGCTGTCCAGGCCGACGATGTCGTCGCGCTCCTGCACCATCGCCCGCCACCACTGACGGCGGACGTTGTCCTTGAGCTCGACACCGAGGGGCCCGTAGTCCCACGCGGAGCGCGTACCGCCGTAGATCTCCCCTGACGCGAACACGAATCCCCGCCGCTTGGCGAGGTTGACGACCTTGTCGACGATGTCTTCGGCCACGGGGTTCTCCGGTCCGGCTGGGTGTCGGGGGCCCCTTAGGGTAACCGGAGGTGCTCAGTGCCCTCCCCGTCCAGCGCCACGACCACCTCGAAGGTGCTGGGCCGGTCCTGCGCCCGCGCGAGGAACGGCGTGAGCAGCGCCCTGACGTCGTGGGCTCCCACGGCCCTGCGGTACTGGCCCACGCCCTCCCACGAGGTGACGAGCACCCACTGGCCGGGGTCGTCGGCCGCGCGGGCGAGCCGACCGTCGCGCCAGCCCGGCTTGGTGGCGAGCAGCGCCAGAGCGGTACGCCCGTCGGCGACGAAGCGCTGCTCCTCGGCCGAGGCGACGGTGAAGTGCAGGACGGACAGCACGCCCTGATCCTCGCGGGTCAGGGGTGCGAGCCCTGCTCGTGGGCGGCGTGCTCCGCCGGTTCGAGCTGGAACGTCGAGTGCTCGACGTCGAAGTGCTCGGCGAGGCACTCCCCGAGCCGGTCGAGCATCACCCCATGACCCTCACCCGCGAGGGCGTCCGGCTCGACGACGACGTGGGCGGACAGCACCCGCATCCCGCTGGTGATCGTCCATGCATGCAGGTCGTGGACGTCGAGCACGCCGGGTACGTCGCGCACGTGGCGACGTACCTGCTCCAGCTCCACGTCGCGGGGGGTGGCGAGCATGAGCACGTCCACAGTGTCCCGGAGCAGGAAGAACGCCCGCGGCAGCACGATCGCCCCGATGAGCACGGCAGCCAGGGTGTCCGCGCCGTACCAGCCGGTGAGGAGGATGACGATGGCCGCGACCACCACGGCGGCCGAGCCGAGGAGGTCGCTGAGCACCTCCAGGTAGGCGCCGCGGACGTTGAGGCTCTCCCGCGACCCGGAACGCAGGACGAGCAGGGCGGCCGTGCTGGCGACCAGGCCCACGCAGGCGACGGCGAGGAGGGCGCTCCCGGAGATGGTGGGCGGCGAGCCCCAGCGCCGTACCGCCTCGATGACCACGATGACCCCGACGACGGACAGGACGCAGGCGTTGAACGCGGCGGCGAGGATCTCCAGGCGCTGGTGGCCGTACGTGCGACGCGGCGTCGGCGGCCGCTTACCGAAGCTGATCGCGGTCAGGGCCAGCCCGAGCCCCGCGACGTCGGTCAGGACATGCCCCGCGTCGGCGAGCAGGGCGAGGCTGCCGAGGACCGCCGACCCGACCACCTCGACGAGCAGCACGACGAGGGACAGGCCGAGGGCGACAGCCAGCCGCCACCGGTGCTGCTGGCCCGCGGAGACATCGTGGCCGTGGCCCACGTCAGGTCGCCCCGCTCCTGGCCGGCCGGGACGTGGCGGGGTTCGGGGCGGCGCCGCCGTACCGGCGGTCCCGGGCCGCGTAGCGCTCGCAGGCCTGCCAGAGGTGCCGGCGGTCGACGTCGGGCCACATCTCCTCGAGGAAGACGAACTCGGCGTACGCGCTCTGCCAGAGCATGAAGTTGGAGATGCGCTGCTCGCCCGAGGAGCGGACGAACAGGTCGACGTCGGGCAGGTCCGGCTCGTCGAGGTGGGCCTGCACGGTGCCCTCGTCGACGTCATCGGGGTCCAGCCGCCCCGCCGCGGCCTCGCGGGCGATCGCCTGCACCGCGTCGACGATCTCGGCGCGCCCGCCGTAGTTGACGCACATGGTCAGGGTGAGCCGGTCGTTGCCCGCGGTCAGCCGCTCTGCCTCCTCCAGCTCGTCGATGACGCTCTTCCACAGCCGCCGGCGCCGTCCGGCCCAGCGCACGCGAACCCCCATCGCGTGCATCTCGTCGCGCCGCCGGCGGATCACGTCGCGGTTGAAGCGCATGAGGAAGCGCACCTCGTCCGGCGAACGGCGCCAGTTCTCGGTCGAGAACGCGTAGGCCGACAGGTAGCCGACGCCGAGCTCGAGGGCACCCTCCACGACGTCGAAGAGCGCCGCCTCGCCCGCCTCGTGGCCGGCGGTCCGCGGCAGGCCGCGCGCCTTCGCCCAGCGGCCGTTGCCGTCCATGACGACGGCGACGTGCCGCGGGACGAGCTCGGCCGCGATCGCGGGCGGCCGGGCGCCCGAGGAGTGCGGGGTCGGGGGTCGGGGCAGGGTCTCCTCCGGGTCGGCTGGTCGGGTGTTCGCTCTGACCCTAGTGAGGCGCTCAGCCGCGTTCGACGAGGCGCAGCGAGCGCAGCCCTCGCTCGAGGTGCCACTGCAGGAACGCTGCCACCAGGCCGCTGCCCTCCCGCCGGTGCCGCCCCTCGCTGGAGTCCGCCGTGGGCCAGTCGCCGGTGAGGAGCGCGCCGAGCAGGCGCAGCGTGTCCGCCGCCGGCGTCGCGGCGCCCGCCGGGCGGCACTGCGCGCAGGTCGCCCCGCCCCCGCCGACGCTGAACCAGCGGTGGGGGCCGTCCGCGCCACAGACCGCGCAGTCGGCGAAGCTCGGCGCCCACCCTGAGAGGGCGAGCGCGCGGAGCAGGAACGCGTCGAGGACCAGACCGGGGTCGTGCTCGCCGGCCGCGAGCGAGCGCAGCCCGCCGACCAGCAACAGGTAGAGCTGGGTCGCGGGGTCTCGCTCCTCGGGCGTGAGACGCTCGGCCGTCTCGAGCATCGCGGTCCCTGCCGTGTACCGGGCGTAGTCCTCGACGATCGGTCGGCCGTACGGGTGCAGCGACTCGACCTGGGTGACGATGTCGAGGCTGCGACCGACGTGGAACTGCACGTCGACGTGGCTGAACGGCTCCAGGCGCGCGCCGAACCGGGACGACGTACGCCGCACGCCCTTGCCGACCGCCCGGACCCGCCCGTTGCCGCGGGTGAGCAGCGTCACGATCCGGTCGGCCTCGCCGAGCTTCTGCGTACGGAGGACGACCCCCTCGTCCCGGTAGAGGCCGAACCGCCCCTCACTCACCGCCACTACTCACCCACCGCCACCCTCACTCCGCGCCGCCCGCCCGATCCGCGCCGCCCGCCCGATCCGCGCCGCCGCCCGATCCTCCCACCCACCCCCGACCAATCCTTCGAATGAACGCGGCATTCCTCCAATAGGTCCGCTGGAACGCCGCGTTCATTCGGAGCCGGGGGGTGGACCGGAGTCTTGTCCACGTGGGACGGAGGCCACGACCTCACTCCACAGATCCGACGGCCGACTCCAGAGGCGTGCTGCCAGATCGGACGCTGGGGAGGTGCCACGACGCCGGGATTACGACACCCTCGCCATCGAGGCCGTCGCCGACCTGCAGGATGGACTCATCACGCGGGCCCAGCTGGAGGAGCTTGGGGTACCAGGCTCCACGGTTGCCGCGCGATGCCACGAGGGGAGGCGATGGCAGCGAGTCCTGCCGGGCATCCTCGCTCTCCAGACCGGGCCGATCAGCCCGCGCCAACAACTACGCGCGGCGCTGCTGTACGCCGGCCCCCAAGCCATGATCACAGGCGGTGCCGCGCTGCGCCTGCATGGCGTTCGCCGGAGCTTCCCGGTCCCACCGATCCACGTCCTCGTAGGCGACCATCGGCAGCGTGGGACCAGCGGCTTCGTCCTGGTGGAACGGACCATCCGGCTCCCTGCGCCGGTGGTGATCGAGGGGATGAGAGTGGCGCCCGCCGCCAGGAGCGTCTTCGATGCTGCCCGTCGACACTCCTCGCCCGAGGACTGGGCCAGGACCGTCGCTCAGCACACCGAGGCGACCGCGATCGGGATCGTCGTCGTCCATCACCTCCCGCAGGTCGTGGAGCGACAACCAGCACAGACCCTGGCCCAGCTGGAGG
>DATJPE010000010.1 GCA_035506535.1 Actinomycetes bacterium
GGCATTTCTCGAGTCAGCCGCACGGCCGGGTCGGTGCCGGCCGGGCGGGTCGACGGCTGGGAGGATGCCCGTCATGGCACGCCGCACCACCACCCCGCCGCCCGAGGACTTCGTCGAGCGCATCGTCGACGTCGATGTCGCCGAGGAGATGCAGGGCAGCTTCCTCGAGTACGCCTACTCGGTCATCTACAGCCGCGCGCTCCCCGACGCCCGGGACGGCCTCAAGCCGGTGCACCGACGCATCCTGTACCGGATGGCCGAGATGGGGCTGCGTCCCGACCGGCCGCACGTGAAGTGCTCGCGGGTCGTCGGCGACGTGATGGGCCACCTGCACCCGCACGGGGACGGCGCGATCTACGACGCCCTGGTCCGAATGGCCCAACCGTTCTCCATGCGGGTCCCGCTGGTCGACGGGCACGGCAACTTCGGGTCCCTCGGCAACGACGACCCGCCGGCGGCGATGCGCTACACCGAGGCCCGCCTGTCGGCGGCGGCGCTGCTCATGGTGGACGGCCTCGACGAGGACGTGGCCGACTTCCGGCCCTCCTACGACGGCATGGGTAGCGAACCGTCGGTGCTGCCGGCGGCGCTGCCCAACCTGCTGGTCAACGGCGCCAGCGGCATCGCGGTCGGGATGGCGACGAACATGCCGCCCCACAACCTCGGCGAGGTCGTCGCCGCGGCCCGCCACCTGCTGGCGCACCCCGACGCGACGTTGGACCAGCTCATGCGCTTCGTCCCCGGTCCGGACCTGCCGACGGGCGGGAAGATCGTCGGCCTGGACGGGATCCGCGAGGCGTACGAGACGGGGCGAGGCTCGTTCCGTACCCGGGCCACGGCCCGCATCGAGAACGTGACCCCTCGGCGCAGGGGCATCGTCGTCACCGAGCTGCCGTACACGATCGGTCCGGAGCAGGTGACCCGCAAGATCAAGGAGATGTACGACGCCAAGCGGCTGCCGGGCATCTCCGACATCACCGACCTGTCGGACGGCAAGCAGGGCCTGCGGCTGGTCATCGAGGTGAAGAACGGCTATCACCCCGAGGCCATCCTCGAGGAGCTGTACCGGCTGACCCCCATGGAGGAGACGTTCGGGATCAACAACGTCTGCCTCGTGGACGGGCAGCCGAGAACCCTCGGGCTCGTGGAGCTGCTGCGGGTCTACGTCGAGCACCGGCTCGAGGTCGTGCGCCGGCGCAGCGCGTACCGACGTACCAAGGCGCAGGACCGCCTGCACCTGCTCGACGGCCTCCTCATCGCGCTGCTGGACATCGACGAGGTCATCCAGGTGATCCGCTCCTCGGAGGACTCCGCGGAGGCACGCGGACGGCTGCGCCAGGTCTTCGACCTCAGCGAGGCGCAGGCGACGTACCTGCTCGACCTGCAGCTGCGACGCCTCACGCGGCTCTCCCGCATCGAGATCGAGCGGGAGCGCGACCAGCTCATCGAGGACATCGCCGCGCTGACCACGATCCTCGAGGACGACGCGGTGCTGCGCCGGACGGTGTCCGCCGAGCTCGCGGAAGTCGCGAAGGCGCACTCGACCCCGCGGCGCACCGTCCTGCTCGAGTCGGCCGGCCTTCCGGCGACGGCGTCCGCGGCGGTGCCGCTGGAGGTGGCCGACGAGCCGTGCCACGTGCTCCTGTCCTCGACGGGCCTCGTCGCGCGCACGCTCACCGCGGACCCGCTGCCGTCCCAGGGGCCACGCGCCGCGCACGACTGCGTGGTGTCCGCCGTGACCACCACTGCCCGCGGGGAGGTCGGGCTGGTCACCTCCTTGGGACGGGTGCTGCGGCTGTCCGTGCTCGACCTGCCCGCGCTGCCCGCGACCGCCGGACCGCCCTCGCTCGCCGGTGGCGCCCCGCTGACCGAGTTCAGCTCCCTCGATGCCGGCGAGGCCGTCCTCGCGCTCACCTCGCTGCGTCTGGAGTCGGCGGGCCTGGCTCTTGGCACCGAGCGAGGCGTGGTCAAGCGGGTGACCCCCGACGTGCCCAGCACCCGGGAGTCCTTCGACGTCATCCGGCTCGACGACGGGGACCGCGTCGTCGGAGCCGTGGAGCTGCGCACCGGAGCGGAGGACCTCGTGTTCGTGACCTCCGACGCCCAGCTCCTGCACTTCCCGGCCTCGGCGGTACGTCCGCAGGGCCGGCCCGCCGGCGGCATGGCGGGCGTCCGGCTGGACGCCGGCGCGCGGGCGGTGTTCTTCGGCGCTGTCGGACCCGACACGCCCGACCCGGTGGTGGTCAGCGTCGCGGGATCCGCCGCGGCGCTACCGGGCACCGAGCCCGGCTCCGCGAAGGTCACTCCGTACGCCCTGTACCCGGCCAAGGGCCGAGCGACCGGAGGGGTGCGCTGCCAGCGATTCCTCCGCGGGGAGGACGTCCTCACCCTGGCCTGGGTGGGGCCGTCCCCGGCCCACGCGGCCGCGGCGAACGGGCAGCCGGTCGACCTCCCTCCGTCGGACTCGAGGCGTGACGGCTCCGGCACGGCCCTGCCCCAGGCCGTCACGGCCGTGGCAGGGCCGCCGGCCCTCTGAGTCGCGGCGGCCGACCGAGCTGCAGTCAGCCCTTTGTTGCGGCGGTCGCCCTGGGCTGCTGGTGGTCGGGCGGCTTCGCTGGTGGTCGGGACGAACGCTGGCCTGAGCGGGGGCCGGACGTTCCTTGACAGGATGGGCGGGTGCCCGACGACACCCACCGCCGCGACGCCGACGCGTTCGCCGACTTGCGGGACGCCAACGAGGTCTACGCCGCCGACTTCGCGCTGGGCGGCCTGGAACCGCGGGCCGCGCGCGGGCTGGCCGTGCTCACCTGCATGGACAGCCGCATCGAGCCGCTGACCGCCCTCGGCCTGCTCCCCGGCGACGCGAAGATCGTGCGCAACGCCGGTGCCCGGGTCACCGAGGACGTGCTGCGCACCCTCGTCCTCGCCGTCCACCTCCTGGGGGTCGAGCGGATCCTCGTCATGCCGCACACCCGCTGCCGGATGGCCGGGCAGGCGGAGAACGACGTCCACGCCGCCATCGACACGGCCACGGGCCTCGACACGCGAAGCCTGGAGTTCCGCACCGTCAGCGACCAGCTCGCCGCCCTGGACACCGACCTCCAGCGGATCCGCTCGTGGCCGTGGATCCCCGACGATGTCCCGGTCGCGGGGGCCGTCTACGACGTCGACACCGGACGCCTGGGTCCCTTGCGCTCCCCCGGACCTGACCGGCACTAGCGTGGCGCCGGGTCACCCCGTGCCTCGAAGGAGTGGGAGCGCCATGGCTGCGACGTACACCTGCGACCTGCTGATCGTGGGCGCCGGCCCCGTCGGCCTGTACGCGGCCTACTACGCCGGCTTCCGCGGGTGGCACAGCGTCATCATGGACACCCTCCCCGAGGCCGGCGGGCAGATCACCGCCATGTACCCGGAGAAGGACATCTTCGACGTCGCCGGCTTCCCGTCCGTCAAAGGCCGGGTGCTCGTCGACGCGCTGGTCGAGCAGGTCGCGCCGTACGAGCCGACGTACCTGCTCGACCACCAAGCGCTTTCCCTGGAGACCTCGGAGGAGGGTCCGGTCACCGTCACGACGACCGAGGACATCAGCGTCGAGGCGAAGGCCGTGGTCATCACCGGGGGGATCGGGTCCTTCACGCCGCGGGCGCTGCCCGCCGCCGAGGGCTGGGCCGGTCACGGGCTGGTGTACTTCGTGCCGCGGCTGGACGAGCACGCCGGCAAGGACGTCGTCATCGTGGGCGGGGGGGACAGCGCGTTCGACTGGGCTTACATGCTGCAGCCGGTCGCGAAGAGCGTCTCGCTGGTCCATCGCAGGGACGCCTTCCGCGCCCACGCCTCGATGGTCGATCAGGTGCGCGAGATGGGGGTGACGCTGCACACCTCGTGCGAGGTCGACGAGATCCGGGGCTCCGGGCAGGTCGAGGAGGTGGTCATCCGCTCCAAGACCTCCGGGGAGACCCGCACGCTGCCGGCGCAGACGGTGGTCGCCGCGCTCGGCTTCATCGCCAACATCGGGCCGATGGCGGACTGGGGGCTGGAGCTCGAGCACCGCCGCATCGTGGTGGGGACCACGATGCAGACGAACCTGCCACGGGTGTTCGGGGCGGGCGACATCGTCACCTACCCAGGCAAGGTCCCCCTCATCTCGGTCGGCTTCGGCGAGGGCGCGATCGCCGTCAACAACGCGGCGCCGGTGATCGACCCGGCCTCCCACGTCTTCCCCGGCCACAGCAGCGGCGGCTCCGCCGAGTAGGCCACTCCCACCTCCACTTGTGGCGGGTTGGTCG
>DATJPE010000011.1 GCA_035506535.1 Actinomycetes bacterium
GTTTGAGTGATGGGGTGACGGAGAAGGGTAGGTCAGCCGGGTGTTGGACGTCCCGGTTCAAACCTGTAGGCGGAGATGGCAGGTAAATCCACCGTCTCATTACGCCGAGAGGCGATGACGAGCGATTGCGTCAGCTCTCGCGAAGTGATTGAGCCCATACTCCCTAGAAAAACCTCTAAACGAGTTCGCCAGGTGACCGTACCGCAAACCGACTCAGGTGGACGGGTAGAGCATACCAAGGCGCTTGAGAGAACCGTGGTTAAGGAACTCAGCAAACTAACACCGTAACTTCGGAAGAAGGTGTGCCTGCTGATGTCAGGGGGCTTGCCCCTCGAAGCATCGGCGGGTCGCAGAGAGCAGTGGGTAGCGACTGTTTAGCAAAAACACAGGACTCTGCTAAGCCGCAAGGCGACGTATAGGGTCTGACGCCTGCCCGGTGCCGGAAGGTTAAGGGGACTCGTTAGCTCGCAAGGGCGAAGCGGGGAACCGAAGCCCCGGTAAACGGCGGCCGTAACTATAACGGTCCTAAGGTAGCGAAATTCCTTGTCGGGTAAGTTCCGACCTGCACGAATGGCGTAACGACTTCCCAACTGTCTCAACCATAGACTCGGCGAAATTGCACTACGAGTAAAGATGCTCGTTACGCGCGGCAGGACGAAAAGACCCCGGGACCTTCACTACAACTTGGTATTGGTGTTCGGTACGGTTTGTGTAGGATAGGTGGGAGACTGTGAAACCTCAACGCCAGTTGGGGCGGAGTCGTTGTTGAAATACCACTCTGATCGTATTGGACACCTAACGTCGAACCCTTATCGGGTTCACGGACAGTGCCTGGCGGGTAGTTTAACTGGGGCGGTTGCCTCCTAAAATGTAACGGAGGCGCCCAAAGGTTCCCTCAACCTGGACGGCAATCAGGTGTTGAGTGTAAATGCACAAGGGAGCTTGACTGCGAGACTTACAAGTCAAGCAGGGACGAAAGTCGGGATTAGTGATCCGGCACCCCCGAGTGGAAGGGGTGTCGCTCAACGGATAAAAGGTACCCCGGGGATAACAGGCTGATCTTCCCCAAGAGTCCATATCGACGGGATGGTTTGGCACCTCGATGTCGGCTCGTCGCATCCTGGGGCTGGAGTAGGTCCCAAGGGTTGGGCTGTTCGCCCATTAAAGCGGTACGCGAGCTGGGTTTAGAACGTCGTGAGACAGTTCGGTCCCTATCCGCTGTGCGCGCAGGAGACTTGAGAAGGGCTGTCCCTAGTACGAGAGGACCGGGACGGACGAACCTCTGGTGTGTCAGTTGTTCCGCCAGGAGCACGGCTGATTAGCTACGTTCGGAAGGGATAACCGCTGAAAGCATCTAAGCGGGAAGCCTGCTTCAAGATGAGGTCTCCCACAGGGTCAACCTGGTAAGGCCCCCAGTAGACGACTGGGTTGATAGGCCGGAGGTGGAAGCGTGGTAACACGTGCAGCCGACCGGTACTAATAGGCCGAGGACTTGACTCACATATCTACTCACCAACTGGTGAGTGCGCATCGCGTCCACTGTGCGGTTCCCGAGATACGGTCGGGAACGCCCAAAGAAAGCGCCCGCGCTTTCGACTGACATCTCCATAGAGTTTCGGCGGCCATGGCGAAGGGGAAACGCCCGGTGACATTCCGAACCCGGAAGCTAAGCCCTTCAGCGCCGATGGTACTGCCCTGGTGACGGGGTGGGAGAGTAGGACGCCGCCGGACATTCTTTGCGATGAGGGCCACCCTGAATTCTCGGGTGGCCCTCATCGATTTTCCGGGCAGGAGGTCAGGTGGACCAGGGCGCATCCGCGGGCAGGCCGCGCCGGCATCGGCCGGGCGGGCCGTCGCGCGGCTCGACGCCGGCTGCGCGCGAGTCCGGCGCTGCCGCTCGGCGCGCCGCACCCCGAGGGCACCCGCGGCCCGAGCCGGCGGAGTCGACCCGACCACGGCGCCGCGTGCCGGCCGCCCCCGAGCCGGACGAGGACGCGACCCTCGCCGAGCTCGACCGCGCGACCCGGGCGCAGCTGCGGACCCTGCCCGCGCAGCTCGCCGACGACGTCGGTCGCCACCTGGTCATGGTCGGGCGCCTGCTGGAGGAGGATCCCCAGACGGCGTACTTGCACGCCGCGAAGGCCCAGGCGCTCGCCTCCCGCGTCAGCGTGGTGCGCGAGGCGCTCGGGCTGGCCGCGTACCGGACCGGGAGGTGGGCGCAGGCGCTGGCCGAGCTGCGCGCCGCCCGCCGGATGGGCGGCCACGACGACCTGGTGCCGTTGATCGCGGACTGCGAGCGGGCGCTCGGTCGGCCGGAGCGGGCGCTGGCGCTCGCCGGTGACCCGGCGGTGGCGCGGCTGGACGAGGCGGGTCGGGTGGAGATGCTCATCGTGGGCGCGGGCGCGCGCCGGGACCTGGGGCAGCCGGAGGCGGCGGTCCTGGCCCTTCAGGTCAAGGAGCTGACCCCACCGGTGCTGCGGCCTTGGACGGCCCGGCTGCGCTTCGCCTACGCGGACGCGCTGGCGGCCGTGGGACGCGACGCCGAGGCGCGGCGCTGGTTCGCCGCAGCCGTCGAGGCCGACGTGGAGGGGGAGACCGACGCCGCTCTTCGCCTCGCCGAGATGGACGGCATCGTGGTCGAGCCGCCGGGGCCCGACCCCGGTGTGGTCGTGGTGACCGACGCCCTCGTCGACGCCGAGGAGTGCGACTAGGTCCGGTCCGACCCGTCCACGTGGTCCACCTGGTCCATGCGGTCCACCTGGTCCATGCGGTCCACCTGGTCGAGGAAGCGCATGATCCCGACCACGTTGGACCGGTCGGCGTTGAGGTGCTCGTAGCGGGCCACCCGACCGGGGTCGGCGAGGAAGGCCGCGTAGCGCTCCAGGGTGGCCTCGCGGACGCGGGCCACGGCGTGGTCGAGGTCGAGCCCGTCCGTGCGCGCCCCGCGCACGAGCTCGACCCACAGCCGCAGCTCCTCCTCCGAGCGGGCCAGGGTCGCCCCGACGTCGGTGACCGGCCCGAAGTGGCTGAACAGCAGCCGGGTGGGCGCCTGGTCGCGGAACCGGTGCAGGGAGTCCACCGCCAGCTCGAGGTCGAAGTCGGGGGGCGGTGTGGACGGCCGGAGGTCGGCCGTCTCCGGGATGTAGATCCCCGCGGCGTCGCCGACGTACAGGTCGCCCGTCGCGGAGTCGACGAGACCCAGGTGGTGCTTGGCGTGACCGGGGGAGTGGAAGGCAGCCAGCCGCCGGCCCTCCCCGAGGTCGACCGAGCCGGTCTCGCCAAGGGACCGGATCCGGGCCGCGTCGGTCGGCCGGAGCAGGCCGAACACGTCGTCGAGCACCGACCCGAAGACCTGCCGGGCGCTGGCGAGCAGTCGTTCGGGATGGGCCAGGTGCCGGGCGCCGCTCTCGTGGACGACCACCTGGGCCTTCGGGAACGCCGCGGCGAGGTCACCGACGCCTCCTGCATGGTCGAGGTGCACGTGGGTCACCACGATCGTCGCGAGGTCGTCGGGGCCGACGCCGAGCTCGCGCAGGCCCGCGACGACGGTTCCCGCCGACGTGGCGGTGCCGGTCTCCACCAGGCAGGGGTGTGCGGAGCGGATCAGGTAGGCGCTGGTGATCCCGGGGTAGCCGGACATGGTGGTGTCGACGAGGAACACCTCGCCGCCGAGTGGCACCGCAGCGTCCACAGCCGATCTCCTCTCGCCCTCGTCCCCATCCTGCCGGACGGGCCGGCTCCCTCCCCTCGGGTCGCAGCAGGCTGGAGCGTCACCCCCCGATGCGCAGGAGGCTGCATGTCCGCGACCACTCCCGCCCACCTCAACGAGGTCCACCTCGTCGGTCGGCTGTCCGCACCGCCCGTCGAGCGGGAGCTGCCCTCCGGCGACCACGTGGCCCTCTTCCGGGTGGTCGTCGAGCGCCCGGTGGGAGCCGCCGGAGCACCGGTGGACACCCTGGACTGCGCCGCCTGGCGGGCCGGCCTTCGACGTGCGGTGTCGCGGTGGAACGCCGGCGACGTGGTCAGCGTCGACGGCCAGCTGCGCCGCCGGTTCTTCCGGCGGGCGCAGGGGCTCGGCAGCCGCTACGAGGTCGAGGTCAGCCGCGCGCGGCGCCTCAGCCGGCCGACGTGACCGGGGGCTCGAGCACGCGCAGGAGCAGGCCCGAGCGCGGCTTCGGCCAAAACGACGTGGACTTGCGCGGCATCCGGACCCCCCGCCCGGCGAGGTCGAAGACGGTGCCGATGTCGACCGGGGCGAGCAGCACCGCCGTCCCGCCGGCCTCCGCCGCGCGGCGTACCGCGTGCTCGGCGTCGTGGTGGTAGGTGACCGCCTCGTCGGGCACGCCCCAGGCCGGCAGCACGACGTGGTGCAGCACGACGGTGTCCAGCGCGCGCCACTGGGGTGGTCGTTCGTCCGGCGCCAGGGCGGCTCGTACCGTGCGGTCGACCGCCGCCCGGTCGTCGACCCGCGCGACCCGGGCCTCGCCCCCCGGCCCGACCAGCAACATCTCCCCCGCGCTCAGGCGGGGCAGCCGGTCCCACCACTCGGCTCCCGCGTCCTCGAGGCGGACCCCTTGTGGGGCGCTCGCCCGCGCTGGGACCACCCCGTCCACGTGGCGGTGGATCGCCGCCAGCCGCGGGGGGTAGGCCTGGAGGTCGACGAGCAGCGCCAGGCCCCGCTCCCACGGCCCGCCGGGCCGGCCGGCCCGAAGGCGCCGGTACGCCGCCAGCCGGTGGTGCCCGTCGGCCACCAGCGCCTGGCGTCCGGCGAGGTCCCGCGCGACGCGGGCGAGCGTTTCGGGGTCGGTGAGCGCCCACAGCCGGTGGCGCAGCCCGTCGGGGGTCACGGCCTGCGCGAGGGGCTGCGTCGTGGCCACCTCGTCGACGGTGCGGGTGGTCGTCGCATCGTCACCGTGGAAGAGCAGCCAGATGGGCTCCAGGTTCGCGCCGGTGGCCGCCATCAGGCGCGTGCGGTCCTCCACCGGACCGGGCATGACGTCCTCGTGCGCCAGCACCGCGCCGCCCTCGGGGTCGCCGAGGCCCAGGGCCCCGATGACCCCTCGCTGGAGGACGCGGGTGCCCTCGGACTGCTCGTAGACGTACAGCGCGTCGAGCTCGTCGGGGACAACCACCCCCTCGGCGATCCACGTGCTCAGGGTGCGCGCCGCGGCGGCCGCCGGGTCCGGCCCCACGGGCAGGACCAGCCGGACCACGTTGTGCTCGTCCCGGTGAGCGAGGGCGAGCGCCTCGTCGCGCTCCACGACGTCGTACGGCGGCGCGAGCACCGCCCCCAGCGGGATCCGCGGCGCGTAGCGCCACGCGCGGAATCCCGCCAGGGAGAGGGTGTCCGGTCCCGCCACGCGCCGCATCGTACGGTGGGCCCGTGGACCACCCGGCGCTCGCCGCCAGCTACGACGGGACGATCCTCGACCTCGACGGCACCGTGCACCGCTCGGGAACGCTCATCCCGGGCGTCCTCGAGGCGCTCGCCGAGTCCTCGCAGCGCTACGGCATGCAGCACGTCTTCGTGACGAACAACGCCAGCCGCACGCCGGAGGAGCTCGCGGCAGACCTGCACGGCCTGGGCATCGAGGTCGAGGCCGATCACGTCTTCACCAGCGCACAAGCCGCGGCCCGGCTGCTCGTCGACCGGGTGCCGGCCGGCTCGCCGGTCCTCGCGGTGGGTGGCTCCGGGGTCCGTGCCGCCCTGGAGGCGGCCGGCTTCCGGTTGGTGGAGCGCTCGGACACCGGACGCCCGGTCGCCGTGGTCCAGGGGTGGTTCCCGGACCTGGCGTGGCGGCTGCTCGCCGAAGGGGCGTTCGCGCTCGCGGCCGGTGCGCTGTGGGTGGCCACCAACCTCGATGCGACGCTGCCGACCCACCGCGGCCTGGCTCCCGGCAACGGGTCCTTCGTCCGGGTGCTCGCGGCCACGACGGGGCGTGAGCCGGACCTCGTCGCCGGGAAGCCCGGTCCGGGGATCCTCCTCGAGGCCGCCGCAGTGCTCGGCCTGCGCCGGGCGCTCGTCGTGGGGGACCGGCTGGACACCGACATCGAGGGTGCCCGGGCCGCCGGCCTCGACAGCCTCCTCGTGCTGACCGGGGTGACCGACGTGTGGCAGCTGCTCCAGGCGCCGGTCAGCCGGCGCCCGACCTACGTCGGCGCCGGCCTGGACGCTCTCCTGCGACCGACCTCCCTGCCGGTCATCGTCGACGGGGTGGTCACCTGTGGAGCGGCGTCGGTCGTACGCGGCTCCGACGGCGTCCTCGACCTCCATGCCGCGGGTGACCGGCTGGACCTCCTGCACGCCTCGTGCGTGGCCGCGTGGTCCGAGGACGCTGCCCAGGTAAGGCTGTCCGGCCCCCTGGCGGCGGCACTGGGCGTGTCGGTCCAGGGGTAGCGTGGGGCCGTCGACCGAGGAGCGGTCGACCCGACCAGGGTCCGGACCGGAGGAGCGATGGTCTACGACGCGATGCGGGGCTACCTGCAGCTGGCGCTGGGGCTGACCGAGGTCAGCCGGCAGCGGGCCAACGAGGCAGCCCGGGCGGTCGCCGCCCAGTTCGGCATCACCGGCGAGGACGCCATCGCCGGGGCCGGCGCCGCGGCCGGGATCGCCAGCCAGCAGGTGCAGACGCTGGCCGAGGACCTGTACGAGGCGGCCCGCAGCAACCGCAAGCTGCTGACCGACCTGGTCCGCACCGAGGTGGATGTGGTGATGACCCGGCTGGCGAGCGTGGACCCGCGGCAGGTGGAGGCGCTGCGCGGCGCCCTCGCCAGGCTCGAGGAGACCCTGGCCGCGCTGCTGAGCTCGCGTCCGGGCGTCCCGGGCAAGACCTCCTCCGTGGCCTCGGCCCGACCGCTGCGCCCCGAGGCGCCCGGTGCCGCAGCGCCACCGCCACCCACGAAGGCGGCCAAGAAGACCACGGCGACAGCCAAGAAGGCGACGGCAGCGAAGAAGACCACCGCGAAGAAGACCACCGCGAAGAAGACCACCGCCAAGAAGACCACCGCCAAGAAGACCACGGCCAAGAAGACGGCGGCCAAGCAGACGACGGCCAAGCAGACAGCGACGGCAGCGCCGGCTCGGCCGGCCACGGTCTCCGAGGCCACCGTCGCCGATGCAGCGCCGATCTTCGCGTCGAGCACGGGAACATCGCAGACCGGCTCATCCGACACCGGCTCATCTGACACCGGCTCATCCGACACCCGCTCATCCGACACCGGCACATCCCACGTCGTCACACCGGCCACGGCCTCCGTCCTCGACACCCGGCAGCGAGCGGACGCCACCGGCGGCGAGGTGGCTGCGGAGGAGGTCATCGTCATCCCCGCCGTGGGCGATGAGGTCGAGGCGGGCTCCCCGGACTCGCCGTGACCGAGGGACCCCACGCCGTCGAGGCCAGCGACGGCTCCGACCACCTCGCCACCGACCCCGGCGTCGGCCCGACGCAGGACGAGGTGCTCGCCCGGCGCGTCGCACCTGTCGCTGACGCCCTGGCCGGGCTGGACACGCTGGGCGAGTCCTCGCTGGAGGAGCACGTCGCGGTCTTCGAAAGGATCCACCGCGGACTGCAGGACGCGCTCGCCGACGTGGACGCCGAGACCTGATCGCGTGCCCAGGGCCCGCCTCGACATCGAGCTGGTCCGACGTGGCCTCGCGCGGTCGCGTGAGCACGCCCAGGAGCTGCTCGCCGCCGGTCGGGTGAGCGTCGCGGGGACGTCGGCGACCAAGCCGGCCACGCAGGTGGCACGCGACACACCCATCGTGATCGCCACGGCAGGACCGGCGGACGGGTACGTCTCCCGCGGCGGCCACAAGCTCGCCGGCGCGCTGGACACCTTCTCGGACCTGGCCGTCGACGGGCGCAGGGCGCTCGACGCGGGAGCCAGCACCGGAGGGTTCACCGACGTGCTGCTCCGGCGCGGCGCTCGTCAGGTCGTGGCGGTCGACGTCGGCTACGGCCAGCTGGCCTGGAGCCTTCGCACCGACGAGCGGGTCGTCGTCCTGGACCGCACCAACATGCGCACGCTGGGCGTCGAGCAGGTCCCTGGCGGGCTGGTGGACCTCGCCGTCGCCGACCTGTCCTTCATCTCGCTGGGCCTGGTGCTGCCCTCCCTCATCGGCGTGACCATGGCCGACGGAGACCTCCTCGTCATGGTCAAGCCGCAGTTCGAGGTGGGGCGCGAGCGGCTCGGCCCGGGCGGCGTCGTCCGCGAACCCGCGCTGCGGGCGGAGGCGGTGCGTACGATCGCGGAGCGGGCCGCCGCCCTCGGGTGGGGCACCGCGGGGGTCACGGCCAGCCTGCTGCCCGGACCCGCCGGCAACGTCGAGTACTTCCTGTGGCTTCGCGCCGGAGCTCCTGGACCCGACCCGCGCGCCATCGAGCGCGCCATCGTGGAAGGACCGCCGTGACCGTCCCCGCGCGTCGGGTCCTCCTCGTCTCGCACCCTTCCCGCGAGGTGGCCCGCCACGCGGTGCTGGCGGCGACCAAGCGCTTCCTGGAGGAGGGCGTCGAGGTCGTGGTCCCGGTGGAGGACGCCTCACCGGAGCTGCCCGACGTCCAGGTCAGCCGAGACGCCGCGGGGTGCGACGTGGCGATCGTCCTCGGCGGTGACGGGACGATGCTGCGCGCGGCGGCGCTCACCCACGGCGCTCGAGTCCCCGTGGTCGGGATCAACCTCGGACATGTCGGCTTCCTCGCCGAGGCCGAGGAGCGGGACCTCGCCGCCGTCGTCGACCAGGTGGTCGCCGGGCGCTGGAGCGTCGAGCAGCGCCTGGCCCTGGACATCACCGTCACGCGGGAGGGGGCGCTCGCGGAGCGGCTCTGGGCGGTCAACGAGGCCTCCCTGGAGAAGGCCGATCGACAACGCATGATCGAGGTGGTCGTCGAGATCGACGGCCGCCCGCTGTCCCGCTGGGCGTGCGACGGCGTGGTCTGCGCGACACCGACCGGGTCGACGGCCTATGCCTTCTCGGCGGGTGGGCCGGTGGTGTGGCCGGAGGTCGAGGCGTTGCTGTGCGTCCCGATCAGCGCCCACGCCCTGTTCGCCCGGCCCCTCGTCGTGGCCCCGACGTCGGTGATCGCGATGGAGCTCATCGGGCGGGTCGAGGCGGTGCTGTGGTCCGACGGGCGGCGCAGCGTCCCGGTCCGGGTCGGGGACCGGATCGAGGTACGTCGCAGCGACGAGCCACTGCTGGTGGCACGGCTGGAGCAGACGCCGTTCACCGACCGGCTGGTGGCCAAGTTCGCCCTGCCCATCGAGGGATGGCGGGGACGGCCGGGGTCGCAGCGGTGATCGAGGAGCTGCGGATCAGCGATCTCGGAGTCATCGACGAGGCGGTGCTCGAGCTCGGCCCCGGTCTGACCGTCCTGACCGGGGAGACCGGGGCCGGCAAGACGATGGTCGTCACCGCGCTCGGCCTGCTGCTCGGCGGCCGCGGTGACGCGGGTGCCGTTCGCGCCGGCCGGCCTCGTGCGGTGGTCGAGGGGCGAGTGCTCGCCCCGGATGCGGTCGTCCGGCGGGCGGAGGAGGCCGGGGCCGTGCTGGATGACGAAACGTTGATCCTCGCGCGCACGGTGACGGCCGAGGGGCGGTCGCGGGCCCACGTGGGTGGGCGCCAGGCGCCGGTCGGGCTGCTCGCCGAGCTCGGGGAGGAGCTCGTGTCGGTGCACGGCCAGTCCGACCAGCAGCGCCTGCTGAGACCCTCGCGGCAACGGGAGGCGCTGGACCGCTACGCGGGGCCGGCCGTGCTCGAGCCACTGGCGAGCTACCGGGACGTCTTCGGCGAGCTGCGCGAGGCCGAGCGCGAGCTGGCGGAGCTCACCACGCGGGCCAGGGAGCGGGCCGAGGAGGCGGATCTGCTGCGCGGCGGGCTCGCCGAGGTGGAACGCGTCGCCCCCGAGGCGGGGGAGGACCTCCGCCTGGCCGAGGAATCCGAGCGGCTCGGTCACGCCGGTGAGCTGGTGGCGGCGGCACGGGCGGCCCACGACCTGCTGACCGGGGGCGGTGAGGAGGGCGCCGATGCCGGCACGCTCGTCGGCCTCGCCCGCCAGACGCTCGAGCAGGCGGCCGGTTACGACCCCCGGCTCGCCGACCTGGCGCGCCGGGTGGCCGAGGTGTCCTACCTGCTGGCCGACGCCTCGGCAGACCTCTCCGGCTACGCCGAGGGGGTGGACGCCGACCCGGCCCGCCTGGCCGCGGTCGAGGAGCGCCGGGCCCAGCTGTTCGTCCTGACCCGCCGCTATGGGGGAAGCGTCGAGGAGGTGCTGGCCTGGGCCTCCAGGGCGGGCCTTCGCCTGGTGGAGCTGGACTCCGACGACGAGCGCATCGCCGAGCTGCGGGCGCGTCAGGAGGCCCTGGGACGCCGGGTACGGGCGCTCGCCGAGGAGGTGAGCAGCGCCCGCAGGGCGGCTGCCGAGGCCTTCGCCGAGCAGGTCAGCGCCGAGCTGGCGGCACTGGCCATGCCCCAGGCCCGGCTGACCGTCGACGTGACCTCGGTGGACGCCGCGGAGCTGTCCAGGTACGGCCCCGAGGGAATCGACACCGTCGAGCTGCGCCTCGCCGCTCACCAGGGTGCGCCGATGCGGCCGATCGCTGCCGGTGCCTCCGGGGGCGAGCTGAGCCGCGTGATGCTCGCCGTCGAGGTGGTGCTCGCGGGCGCGGACCCCGTGCCGACGGCCGTCTTCGACGAGGTGGACGCGGGTGTCGGCGGGCGCGCCGCGGTCGAGGTGGGGGCGCGCCTCGCCCGCCTGGCACAGACGGCCCAGGTGCTCGTGGTGACGCACCTGCCTCAGGTGGCGGCGTACGCCGACGCGCACCTGCTCGTCGAGAAGGACGCGTCCGACGGCCGTACCCGCGTCGTGGTCCTCGAGGGGGAGGCGAGGGTGGCCGAGCTGACGCGCATGCTCGCCGGGCTCGAGGGCAGCCGGACGGGGGCGGCGCACGCGCGGGAGCTGCTGGACGCCGCCGCTGCGCTGAAGGGCGGATCACCTCGGAGGTGATCAGTCGGTGAGACAATCGCCACCGATGAGGCTCCCCTTCCTGCACCGACGCCGGGTCGTGCCGACGCTGCCTGGTGTCACGGGCACGGTGCGGGTCGACCGGCGGACCAAGAACCTCACCAAGCGGCTTCGTCCCGGCGACATCGCCGTCATCGATCACGTGGACCTCGACCGGGTGAGCGCCGAGGCGCTCGTGGGCTGCGGCGTGGCGGCGGTGATCAACGCCGCGCCGAGCATCAGCGGGCGGTACCCGAACCTCGGACCGGAGATCATCGTCGGTGCGGGGATCCCGCTCGTCGACGACGTCGGCCCGGAGGCGATGACCCGCCTGCGCGAGGGTGAGTCCGTCCGCGTCGACAGCGAGACGATCTACCGCGGTGAGGACGCCCTGCTCAAGGGGGTCGCCCAGACGCCCGAGTCGGTGGCGACCGAGATGGAGGAGGCGCGGGCCGGGTTGTCCGCGCAGCTGGAGTCCTTCGCCGGCAACACGATGGAGTACCTGCGACAGGAACGCGACCTGCTGCTCGACGGCGTCGGGGTCCCCGACATCCGCACCGACCTCGAGGGCCGCCAGGTCCTCATCGTCGTGCGGGGCTATCACTACAAGGAGGACATCGTCACGCTTCGGCCCTACATCCGGGAGTACCGCCCGGTGCTCATCGGGGTGGACGGCGGTGCCGATGCCCTGCTGGAGGCCGGGTACCAGCCGGACCTCATCGTCGGAGACATGGACTCCGTCTCCGACGACGCGCTGACCTGTGGTGCCGAGCTCGTCGTGCACGCCTACCGCGACGGGCGCGCGCCCGGCCGGGCTCGGCTGGAGGCGCTGGGGCTGGGGCCCGTGGTGTTCCCGGCGACCGGGACCAGCGAGGACGTGGCGATGCTGCTCGCCGACGCCAAGGGCGCGAGCCTCATCGTGGCGGTGGGAACTCACGCGACGCTCGTGGAGTTCCTCGACAAGGGCCGGGAGGGCATGGCGAGCACCTTCCTCACCCGGCTGCGCGTGGGCGGCAAGCTCGTCGACGCCAAAGGCGTGAACATGCTGTACCGCAGCAGGATCGCGACCTGGCAGGTGGTCTTCCTGGTCGGCGCGGGCCTGCTCGCGCTGGCGGCCGCCATGGCGGCGACGCCGCTGGGCCGCTCGTTCTACGACATCGTGGGCTCGCGGTGGAACGACTTCACGTTCTGGCTGCGCAGCATCGTCTGAGAGGCACCGGTCCGGCCGTTGATCGACTTCCGCTATCACCTCGTCTCGCTCGTCGCCGTGTTCCTGGCCCTGGCGGTGGGCATCGTGCTCGGCGCCGGGCCGCTGAACGACACCCTCGGCAACGCCCTGGAGAAGCAGACCAAGGCGCTGAGCACGCAGAAGCGCGACCTGCAGAGCCAGGTCAGCAGCCTGCAGAACCAGGTGGGCTACGGCGAGGACGTGGCCTCCGACCTGGTCGCACCCATGGTGTACGGGCGCCTCACCGGCCAGCGCGTGGTCGTGATCCAGCTCCCGGGAGCGGACGGGAAGCTGGTCAACTCACTCACCCGCACCCTCGTCCAGGCCGGGGCCACGGTCTCCGGAGCCGTGCGGGTCGAGTCCTCCTACGTCGACCCGAGCAAGTCGGTGCTGGTCGGTGACCTCGCCAGCCGGCTGGCGCCGAGCTACCTGCAGATGCCGATCACCGGTCCGTACGACGCCGCCGCGCTGCTGCTCGCCGAGAGCCTGGTCACCCGCGTCAGCGACCTGTCGGGGCGGCCCGACACGGAGTCGGTCACCGTGTTCAGCGGCTATACCCAGGCCGGGCTCCTCAAGGTGGCCGGCAGCGTGGACCGGCGGGCCGACCTGGCCCTCGTCGTCGCGCCCGGCGCACCCGCCTCGCCGAGCGACACGACCGACGCCGCGAACCAGGCCCTGCTGCCACTCGTGTCCGACCTGGCCGACGCGGGGCACGGGGTCCTGGTGGCCGGGCCGGTCGGCAGCGCCGGTGACGGTGGGTTCGTCCGCGCGGTTCGCGGCGACCACGACGCCCGGGCGAGGGTCAGCACGGAGGACATGGCCTCCCAGCCGTCCGGCCAGATCGGGACGGTCCTCGGTCTCGTCGAGCAGGCCCAGGGCGGGGTGGGCCATTACGGCAACGGCCCCGGGACGACCGGGGCGCTGCCGCAGCTCACCCCGCTCGGCACCCCGGTGGCGAGCACGACGTCCTCCTCCTCCCCGAGCCCGTCGTCGCGATGACGGCGGCCGGGCGTCTCGGCGCGTGTGCCGTGGGGGCCGGCCTCGCCTGGGCGGGCACGGCACGATGGATCCGAGGAGGGCCGGTCGAGCGGAGGGCGCCGTGGTGGCGGACCAACTACCGGGGCCGCACGGTCTCGCTCGCCGAGGGCCCGCTCCTCCTCGCCGGCTCCACGGCCGGCCTGCTCGTCGTGCCTGGGCTGGACGCCAGGCGCCGGGTGGCGGCGCTGGCAGCGCTGCTCGTGGCTGGTGGCCTGGGCGCTGTCGACGACCGGGCGGAGGCCACCCGCGCCGCCAAGGGGCTTCGGGGCCACCTCGAGGCACTGCGGGGCGGCGAGGTCACCTCCGGGAGCCTCAAGCTGGTCGGCATCGGCGTGGTCGGTCTGGCGGCTGGAGCCATGCTTCGCGACCGTCCGGCCGAGCGGCTCGCGGCGGGGGTGCTCGTCGCGGGGTCGGCGAACCTGGTCAACCTGCTCGACCTGCGCCCCGGCCGGGCGCTGAAGGCGGGCCTGCTCGGGGCCGGTCACCTGCTGGTCCGCCCGGGGGCGGGGGGTGCCATCGTGGCCGGTGGGGCCGGGGCGGCCGCGGCTCTCCTGCCCACCGACCTCGGCGAGACCTCGATGCTCGGGGACTGCGGCGCCAACGCCTTCGGCGCCCTGGTCGGGTCCGGCTTCGCCGTCCACGCCTCGCCCCGCGGGCTGCTCGCCGCCGCGGCACTCGTCGTCGCGCTGACCCTGCTCAGCGAGCGGGTCAGCTTCACCGAGGTCATCGAGGCCACCCCCGGCCTGCGGGAGCTCGACCGGCTCGGCCGGGCTCGGTGAGCCAGCGGGGCTCGGTGGCCGCGGGGGTCGCCGGCGGTGCGGCGGTCATCGCGGTCGTCACCGTGCTCGCGAGGGGGATGGGCCTGCTGCGGCAGTTCACCTTCACCCGTGCCGTCGGCGTCACTTGCCTCAACAGCGTCTACACGACCGCGAACACGGTGCCGAACATCGTCTTCGAGGTCGTGGCCGGGGGTGCCCTGGCCGCTGCCGTCGTACCGGCCGTCGTCGCCACGCTCGAGCGAGGTGACCGCGAGAGCACCACGGCAACCGTGTCGGCACTGCTGACCTGGACCATGCTCGTGCTGCTGCCCGTCACCGGGCTCGGCTACCTGCTGACCGGCCCGATCGTGCACGCGCTGCTGGGGTCCGGCGGCGCGCACTGCGCTGACCAGATCGACCTCATGCGCGGCACGGCCGAGCTCATGCTGCGCGTCTTCCTCGTCCAGGTGCCGCTGTACGGGCTCTGCGTGGTGCTGGCCGGCGTCCTCAACGCGCACCGTCGCTTCCTCGCACCCGCGCTGGCCCCGCTGGTGTCCAGCGTCGTCGTGATCCTCGCCTACGCGACGTACGCCGTCCTCGCGCGCGGCCACCGCGGGTCACTCGTCGCCCTGACCGGGACGGAGCGGTCGGTGCTGGCGTGGGGGACGACGGCCGGCGTCCTGGCCATGCTGCTCACCCAGCTCCCGGGGTCGGCGCGTCTTCGCCTGGGCCTGCGTCCGGCGCTGCGTTTCCCCGACGGGGTCGCGGGCCGCGTCGGCGGTCTCGCGCTCGCCGCGGTCGCGGTGGTCGCCGCCCAGCAGGGCAGCACGGCCGTGGTCGTCCGTCTGGCGAACAGCCGTGGCACGGAGGGTGCCCTGGGTGTCTGGACGGTCGCCTGGACCGTCTTCCTGCTGCCCTGGGCGGTTCTCGCGGTACCCATCGCGACCAGCGCCTTCCCTCGGCTGGCCGCCCACCACGCGGCGGGGGAGACGGACGCGTTCGCGGCCCTGACCTCGGGGGTCACCCGGACCGTCCTGCTCGTGTGCGCCGTCGCCGGCGGCGCCCTCGCCGGCAGCGCCCCCGCCGTGGCCCGGGTCGTCGCCCTCGGCGTCCCCGGGCCACCGGCCACCCACACCCTCAGCCTGGCCATCACGGCCTTCGTCCCCGGACTGCTCGGATACGCGCTCGTCGCCCACCTCACCCGAGCCCTCTACGCCGCCCTCGGAGCCCGCGCGGCGACGCTCGGGGCGGTGCTTGGCTGGGTCGTCGTCGTCCTCGTCGATGTCCTCCTCGTCACTCGGGTTCGGGCCGACCAGGTCGTCACCGCGCTCGGGGCGGGCAACTCGGTGGGCATGACCGTCGCCGGCGTCGCCCTGTTGGTCGCCGCCCGGCGGCGGCTCGGTTCCGGCGCGACCTCCGGCGTGCTGCGCGCGGCCGGTGTGGCGGTGGCCGCGGGGGTGATCGGCTTCGTGGCTGCCCGCGCGGTGCTCCTCGTGACCGGTGCCGGGGAATCGGTGCTGGCCTCCCTGGTCCTCGCGGTGCTCGTGGGGGCGCTGGGGCTCGCGGTCGGCAGCGCGGTGGCGTGGACGCTCGCCCGATCCGATGTCGACCGGGCGCTCGGTGCCGTCCGGCGCAGCGTCGCCCGATGAGGGTCTGCCTCGTGCTCGGGCCGAGCGCCGGTGGCGTCGGTGCCCATGTCCGGTCCCTCGCCGCCGGGCTGGTCGCCCGGGGGCATGCGGTGACGGTGCTCGGCCCGCGGGAGACGACGGCCCGCTTCGCGTTCGAGGGCACTGGCGCTGCCGTGGTCTCGCTGGAGATCTCCGACGCCGTACGTCCGGGCCGGGACGCCCGCGCCGTCCGGACCCTGCGCGCGAATCTTCGGGGCAGTGACGTGCTCCACGCCCACGGCCTGCGCGCCGGCCTCGTCGGCGTCGCCGCGGACCGCGTCCCGGCCCGCGGCGGCCACCGGATCCCGCTGGTGGTCACCTGGCACAACGCGGTCCTCGCGTCGGGTCCCCGCGCGGTGGCGCTGTCCGTGCTCGAGCGGGTGGTCGCGCGCGGGGCGGACGTCACGCTGGCCGCATCCTCTGATCTCGCCGAGCGCGCCCGGCGGCTGGGGGCGCGCGACGTCCGCGACGCGCCGGTGAGCGCCCCGGCGCTGCCGGCTCCGGCGCGCTCCCCGGATGAGGTACGCACGAGGCTGGGGCTCGGGGACGACCCGCTGGTGCTCGCCGTGGGGCGGCTGGCACCGCAGAAGGACTACCCCACCCTCCTCGACGCAGCGGCGCGCTGGCGAGAGATCGGGCCGGTCGTGGCCATCGCCGGGGCGGGACCCCTGGACGGGCAGCTGCGCCACCGCGTCGAGTCCGAGCACCTGCGCGTGCTCCTGCTCGGGTCCCGCGACGACGTCGCGGATCTGCTCGCGGCCGCGGACGTCGTGGTGGTCCCCAGCCGCTGGGAGGCTCGCGCCCTGGTCGCGCAGGAGGCGCTTCGCGCCGGGGTGCCTCTCGTGGCCAGCCGGGTGGGCGGGCTGCCCGAGCTCGTGGGCGATGCGGCGGTCCTGGTCCCGCCCGCCGATCCCGTCGCCCTGGCCGGGTCGGTCGAGCGCATCCTCGGCGACCCGGCGCTCGCGGCGCGGCTGCGGGCGGCCGGCCCGGCCCGCGCCGCGACGTGGCCCGGGCCCGAGCAGACGGTCGAGCAGGTGGCGGCGGTCTACTCGGCGCTGACCGGGGCGAGCTGATCGCCGGCCCCCACCTCCAGGAGGACGTCGAGCAGCGCGAGCGCGTACGCCTCCTCCGGGTGAGCACCCTCGGTCCGGCGCTGCTCGCCGAGCAGGGTGTAGGTGACCACCCAGGAGCCGTCGAGGCGCTCGAGGCGGCGGAACAGCCCGCCGAGCAGGTCCCGCAGCTGGCCCTCGTACGGCAGCCAGAGGGCCTGGTCCTGCTCGACGGAGTCCAGGGCCCACTCGGTCACCCCGTTGAAGCCGATCTCGCGCCCGGTGGGGAAGTCGTGCACCTCCACCGTCATGTCGGAGAGCACGAAGACCTCCTCGTCCATCCCCCGGTCGGGGAGGACGAAGCGGTCGCCGCGCGCGGGCGACCAGCGCAGGCCGGCGGCGCGCAGCGAAGCGGCCAGGGGGACGGGCAGCACGCTTCCCAGTATCGTCGGGTGCGGCTGATACGCTCGAACCCCGTGGACAGGTGGGTCCTCCCGCCGCACAGAAACGACCACGGGAGCTGTCGTTGGCCGTCCCGCAGACCACCAAGCACCTGTTCGTCACCGGCGGCGTCGCCTCGTCGCTGGGCAAGGGTCTCACCGCCTCGAGCCTCGGCAACCTGCTGAAGGCGCGCGGCCTGCGGGTCACCATGCAGAAGCTGGACCCGTACCTCAACGTCGACCCCGGGACCATGAACCCGTTCCAGCACGGCGAGGTGTTCGTCACCGACGACGGGGCCGAGACCGACCTGGACGTCGGGCACTACGAGCGCTTCCTCGACACCGACCTGCACGGCTCGGCGAACGTGACGACCGGGCAGGTGTACTCGAGGGTCATCGCCAAGGAGCGCCGCGGGGAGTACCTCGGGGACACCGTCCAGGTGATCCCGCACATCACCAACGAGATCAAGTCTCGTATCCGCGAGATGGGCGGGCCGCACGTCGACGTGGTCATCACCGAGGTCGGTGGCACGGTGGGCGACATCGAGTCCCTCCCGTTCCTCGAGGCGGCGCGACAGGTGCGCCACGAGGTCGGCCGCGACAACGTCTTCTTCCTGCACGTGTCGCTGCTGCCCTACATCGGGCCCTCGGGAGAGCTGAAGACCAAGCCGACCCAGCACTCCGTGGCTGCCCTGCGCAGCATCGGTATCCAGCCGGACGCGATCGTGCTGCGCGCCGACCGCCCGGTCCCCGGCGGCATCAAGAAGAAGATCAGCCTGATGTGCGACGTGGACGAGGAGGCCGTGGTCGCCGCGGTCGACGCCCCGAGCATCTACGACATCCCCAAGGTGCTGCACGGGGAGGGACTCGACGCCTACGTCGTCCGCCGGTTGGGGCTGCCCTTCCGCGACGTCGACTGGACCGCCTGGGACGAGCTGCTCAGGAGGGTCCACCGGCCGGTCGACGAGGTCACCGTGGCGCTGGTGGGCAAGTACACCGACCTACCGGACGCCTACCTCTCGGTGACCGAGGCCCTGCGCGCGGGCGGCTTCGCCAACGACGCGAGGGTCAACCTGCGCTGGGTGACCTCCGACGACTGCGAGGCTCCCGAGGGGGCGGCTCGCGAGCTGGGCGACGTCGACGCGGTCTGCGTCCCGGGCGGGTTCGGTGTACGAGGCATCGAGGGCAAGCTCGGCGCGATCCGCTACGCCCGCGAGCACGCCATCCCCATCCTCGGGCTGTGCCTGGGCCTGCAGTGCATGGTGATCGAGTTCGCCCGCAACGTCGCCGACCTCGAGGACGCGAACTCCGCCGAGTTCGAGCCGGCGACGCCGCACCCGGTGATCGCGACGATGGCCAGCCAGGTCGACGTCGTCGAGGGCAAGGCCGACATGGGCGGCACGATGCGCCTCGGCCTCTACCCGGCGGTCCTTCGCGAGGGGACGCTGGTGGCGGAGGCGTACGGCCAGACCAACGTCGACGAACGGCACCGGCACCGCTACGAGGTGAACAACGCCTACCGGGAGCAGCTCGAGGACGCCGGACTCCTCTTCTCGGGCACCTCACCGGATGAGTGGCTCGTGGAGTTCGTGGAGCTGCCCCGCGACGTGCACCCGTGGTTCGTCGGGACGCAGGCGCACCCCGAGTTCCGGTCGCGACCGACCCGCGCGCACCCGCTGTTCGCCGGGCTGGTCGCTGCCGCGCTCCGCCGGCAGGCGGAGACCCGCCTGGAGCTGCCCGTGACGGTCACCGCGTGACGCCGCACGCTGCCGTCGCGGGGGACGAGCCCCTGAGCTACCCGGTGCGCGCCGCGCGCACGGTGTTCAGCGGCCGCGTGTGGGAGGTGCGCAGCGAGGACGTCGACCTGGGCGCCGCCGGGGTGGTCACCCGGGAGTACATCGCGCACCCCGGAGCGGTCGCCATCGCCGCCCTCGACGAGGCGGACCGGGTCCTGCTCGTGCGCCAGTACCGCCACCCGGCACGTCACCTCATGTGGGAGCTGCCGGCCGGGCTGCGCGACATCCCCGGCGAGCCCCCGCAGGTGACCGCGGAGCGCGAGCTGTGGGAGGAGACCCACCACCGGGCCGGCCACTACGAGCTGCTGCTCGACACCTTCCTCAGCCCGGGATCGTCCAGCGAGCGGCTGCTCGTCTTCCTCGCTCGCGACGTACGGCTTGCCGACGGCGACCGTCACGAGGGGGAGGCCGAGGAGGCCACGATGCAGACGGCGTGGGTCCCCCTCGACGAGCTGACACGCGGGGTCCTCGAGGGCCGCTTCCACAACCCGTCGCTGACCCTCGGGGTGCTGGCGCTGGCCGCCCGCCGCGGAGGCGCGTGAGCGGGGTCGTTGCAGGCCACTCCCGCAGTGGGACCCCAGGGGCCCGGACGGCGCTACGCTCTCGGAAGCCCTCGCCGGGCGCGGAGCCTCTCGCCGACAACGGAGTCGGCGCGCCGCAGCGTGCAGAAGTGGACGTGCATAGCCGTGAAGGTCGGGATCCCCACCGAGGTCAAGAACCACGAGTACCGCGTCGCCATCACCCCCGCCGGCGTGAACGAGCTGGTACGACACGGCCACGAGGTCTACGTCCAGCAGGGTGCCGGGATCGGCTCCTCGATCACGGACGAGGAGTTCGTCGCAGCGGGCGCGAGCATCCTCGGGACGGCCGATGACGTGTGGGGGACCGGTGACCTGATCCTCAAGGTCAAGGAGCCGATCGCGGAGGAGTACCACCGCATGCGCTCGGGGCAGACCCTGTTCACCTACCTGCACCTCGCCGCGTCGAAGGAGTGCACGGACGCGCTCCTGCAGCAGGGTGTGACGGGCATCGCCTACGAGACCGTTGAGCTGCCGGACCGATCGCTGCCGCTGCTCGCCCCCATGTCGGAAGTCGCGGGCCGGCTCGCGCCCCAGGTGGGCGCCCACTGCCTGATGCGCGCCCAGGGCGGCCGCGGCGTCCTGATGGGCGGAGTCTCCGGGGTGTACGCCGCCAAGGTCGTCGTCATCGGAGCCGGGGTGTCCGGGCTCAACGCCGCCGCCATCGCCCTCGGCATGCAGGCCGAGGTGCTGCTGCTGGACAAGAACATCGAGCGGCTGCGCCAGATGGACCGCATCTACCAGGGACACGTGCAGACCGTCGCCTCGAACGCCTACGAGGTCGAGCGCGCGATCCTCGACGCGGACCTCGTCATCGGGGCGGTGCTGGTCCCCGGTGCGAAGGCGCCGACGCTGGTCACCAACGAGCAGGTGTCACGCATGAAGCCGGGCTCCGTCCTCGTCGACATCTCCATCGACCAGGGGGGCTGCTTCGAGGACTCGCGCCCGACGACGCACGCCAACCCGACCTACCCGGTCCACCAGTCGGTGTTCTACTGCGTGGCGAACATGCCCGGCGCGGTGCCGCACACCTCGACCTACGCCCTCACGAACGTCACCCTGCCCTATGCCGTCGAGCTGGCGAACAAGGGCTGGCGGCAGGCGTGTAGCGACGACCGGGCGCTGGCGCTGGGGCTGAACACCCACGCCGGCCACGTCGTCTACGGCCCGGTCGCGGAGGCGCACGGGATGAGCGTGCTCCCGCTGCAGGAGGCGCTCGCCGGCTGAGCCGGTCGGGGGGAGCCGCTACGCTCCCGGCGTTATGTCAGGTCTGAAGATGTCGGGCACCGTGGCGAGCGCGCTGGCCACCTACCTCGACCATCTCGGCGTCGAGCGTGGGCTGTCCGCGAACACGCTGACCTCCTACCGGCGTGACCTGACGCGCTACGAGAGCTTCCTCGCCGCCCGCGGGATCGACGAGCCGGACGCGGTGGGGGAGGGCGACGTCTCGGCGTTCCTGCAGCACCTGCGGGCCGGGGACGCGCAGCACCCGGCCCTGTCGGCCGCCTCCGCGGGTCGCGCCGTGGTCGCCGTGCGTGGTTTCCACCGCTTCTGCGCCCGCGAGGGCCTCACCACCTCGGATCCTTCGGCGAGCGTCCGTCCGCCGGCCCCCCCACGTCGGCTGCCCAAGGCGATCCCGGTCGAGGAGGTGACCGCGCTGCTGGATGCGGCCGGAGCGGGCGATCCGCCTCGCTCGCTGCGCGACCGGGCCCTGCTGGAGCTGCTGTACGGCGCTGGGGCGCGCATCTCGGAGGCGGTGGGGCTCGACGTCGACGACGTGGACCTGGATCGCGGGACGGTGCTGTTGCGCGGCAAGGGTTCCAAGGAGCGGCTGGTGCCGATCGGGTCCTACGCCCGCTCGGCACTGGACGACTACCTGGTGCGAGCCCGCCCGGGGCTCGCCGAGCGTGGACGCGGGACGCCGGCGCTGTTCCTCAACGCGCGCGGCGGGCGGCTCACCCGGCAAAGCGCCTGGGTGGTGATCCGGGACGCCGCCCGACGAGCTGGGCTCGAGGGGGCACACCTGAGCCCGCACACGTTGCGGCACAGCTTCGCCACCCACCTGCTGGACGGCGGGGCCGACGTGCGCGTCGTCCAGGAGCTGCTGGGACACGCGTCGGTCACGACGACCCAGATCTACACCAAGGTGACCGTCGAGCGCCTGCGCGAGGTGTACGCAGCCGCCCACCCCCGTGCTCGCTGAGGTCCACGGACCGGCTTGCCCCGGCGAGGGGTGGCCCCTAGGCTGCGGCCTCCGGAGCCGTCAAGCCGACGTGTGTCTCCAAGGCTAGAGAGGCAAGACCACAGGTGGATATGTCGACAAGTGGCGAGCTCGGTCCCACCGGCCGGCCGGTCCCGACCCTGCCCGAACCCACCCGTCCGCTCGCCCACGGGCCGGCCCGCGTGGTCGCCCTGTGCAACCAGAAGGGCGGGGTGGGCAAGACCACGTCGACGATCAACCTCGGGGCGGCCCTCGCCGAGCTCGGCCGGCGGGTTCTCCTCGTGGACTTCGACCCGCAGGGAGCCCTCTCGGTGGGGCTGGGTGTGAATCCCCATGAGCTGGACCGCACCGCGTACAACCTGCTCGTCGAGCCAGGGATCACCGTCGACGACGTGCTGCTGAAGACCAACGTTCCCGGCGTCGACCTGCTGCCCAGCAACATCGACCTGTCCGCCGCCGAGGTCCAGCTGGTGAACGAGGTGGCGAGGGAGCACAGTCTGGCCCGGGTGCTGCGGCCGGTGGTCGAGGACTACGACTACGTGCTGATCGACTGTCAGCCCTCGCTCGGCCTGCTCACGGTGAATGCGCTCACGGCGGCGGACGGTGTCATCGTCCCGCTCGAATGCGAGTTCTTCGCCCTGCGCGGGGTTGCCCTCCTCATGGACACCATCCAGAAGATACGTGATCGGCTTAACCCTCGACTTGAGGTTGAGGGAATTCTCGCCACTATGTACGACTCCCGCACCGTCCACGGGCGGGAGGTGCTGACCCGCCTCGTCGAGGCCTTCGGAGACACCGTGTTCCACACGGTGATCTCACGCACCGTCCGCTTCCCAGAGACCACCGTCGTGGGGGAGCCGATCACCAGCTATGCCTCCAGCTCCGCGGGTGCGGGGGCCTACCGGTCGCTCGCCCGAGAGGTGCTCGCCCGTGACGCGGCCCGGCGACCGGCCGAGCCGGTGGCCCCGTGAGCCGCCGGGCCAGCCTGCCCGGGGCGGCCGAGCTCTTCCGGGCCACCGGTGAGGAGGTCCCCGCCCGGCCGATGGCCGCGGTTCCTGACGCCGCGACCGGTACCGGGGAGGAGATGTCCACACCGGCGCCGTCGGCGAGCTCGGGGGTGCGCCGGACGGCGCGGCGGCGGGTGCGTCCCGGCGAGCGTCGTCCCTCCGGGCGGGAGCGGCACGACGAGAAGATCACCGTCTACCTGTCCGCCGACGAGCTGTTCGACCTCGAGCAGGCTCGCCTCGTGCTGCGCGGGGAGTACGGCCTCGCGCTCGACCGGGGCCGGCTGGTCCGCGAGGCACTGGCCGTCGTGATCGCCGACCTGGACGCCCGTGGCGAGGGCAGCACGCTGGTTCGTCGCTTGCGCGAGGGCTGAACCGGCTCGGCTACCGTGGCCCGGTGACCTCCGCCCTCGGGGACGACGCGGCGCCGCTCGCCCCCAGCGTGTCCGCGGGAGCCTTCGAGGTCCACCTGCCGGTGTTCGACGGGCCCTTCGACCTGCTGCTGGGACTGATCGCCAAGCACAAGCTCGACGTGACCGAGGTGGCGCTCTCCCGGGTCACCGACGACTTCTTGGCCCACATCCGCGCGTTCGGGCCAGGGTGGGACCTGGGCCAGGCCAGCGAGTTCCTCGTCGTCGCGGCCACCCTGCTCGACCTCAAGGCGGCGCGGCTGCTCCCCGCGGGGGAGGTCGAGGACGAGGAGGACCTCGCCCTGCTCGAGGCGCGGGACCTGCTCTTCGCCCGACTGCTGCAGTATCGCGCGTTCAAGCAGGCCGCCGCTTCGATCGCGGAGCGGCTGGCTATCGGTTCCCGGCGCTACCCGCGGGCCGTCGGCCTCGATGATCGCTTCGTGGGCCTGCTACCCGAGGTCCTGCTCGGCCTCTCACCGGAGCGCTTCGCCGCCGTCGCGGCGCAGGCGCTGACCCCGCGCCCCGCGCCCACCGTGTCGCTGGCCCACCTGCACGCGCCCCTGGTCAGCGTGCGGGAGCAGGCTGCCCTGCTCGTCGCGAGGCTGCGCGACGCAGACGCCGCGAGCTTCCGCGCGCTCGCAGACGACGCTCCCGACACGCTGACGGTCGTCGCGAGATTCCTGGCGGTCCTGGAGCTCTACCGTGAGGGCGCGGTCGCCTTCGAGCAGGTGACGCCGCTCGGTGAGCTCGTGGTCCGCTGGACCGGGGCGGGGGCCGACGTCGACGACGTGGATGAGTTCGAAGGAGCCGGCGAGCCGAGTCCGACGGCTGAGGAGGAGGAGCGCAGCGTGATCGAGGGCGTGGGCCTATGAGCGAGGGTGATCGTGCGGAGGAGCCCGTCCTCGACCTGCGCGAAGGCGGTGCGGACGCCGGCGAGCAGCCGGCGGCATCACGCGAGGCGGGGGATCGCGAGCTCTTCGCCGCGCTCGAGGCGATCCTGCTCGTGGTGGACGAGCCCGTGTCTGAGCTGACCTTGGCGCAGGTCGTGGAGCGGCCACGGGCCGAGGTCGCGGGCGCCCTGCGGCGCCTGGCCCGTGACTACGACGAGGAGGGACGTGGGTTCGAGCTGCGTGAGGTCGGCGGTGGGTGGCGCTACTACACCCGGCCGGAGCTTGCGCCGTTGGTGGAGCGGTTCGTCCTGGACGGGCAGCAGTCCCGGCTGACCCAGGCGGCGCTGGAGACCCTGGCGGTGATCGCCTACCGCCAGCCGGTGTCGCGAGCGCGGATCGCGGCGGTGCGCGGGGTCAACGTCGATGGCGTCGTCCGAACCCTGACGACCCGTGGCCTCGTCGAGGAGGCCGGGACCGAGCCGGAGACGCACGCCCTGCTCTACCGGACCACGTCCCTGTTCCTGGAGCGACTGGGCCTGCGCTCACTCGAGGAGCTGCCGCCGTTGGCCCCGTTTCTGCCTGAACTTGATGCATTAGAAGAGGAGATAGACCTTCTCTCAACTAGAGAGTTAGACATAGACTCGGATGAATGACCAACCCGACCACCCTTCGCCCGAACGCCTGCAGCCCGAACGCCTGCAGAAGGTCCTCGCCAGGGCGGGAGTCGCCAGCCGCCGTGCGTGCGAGGCGCTGATCGCCGAGGGGCGTGTCGAGGTGGACGGTGTCGTGGTCAGCAAGCTCGGGACACGCGTCGACCCGAGCACCGCGGTGATCCGGGTCGATGGGGTGCGGGTCTCCGTCTCCTCGCACCAGGTGTACCTCATGCTCAACAAGCCGGCCGGGGTCGTCTCCACGATGGCCGATCCGGAGGGCCGGCCCTGTCTGGGCGATTACGTCGGGAGCAACAGGGAGCGGCTGTTCCACGTGGGTCGCCTCGATGTGGACACCGAGGGTCTGCTCCTCCTGACCAACGACGGCACCCTCGCCCACCGGTTGGCCCATCCGTCCTTCGAGATCCCGAAGACCTACCTGGCGGACGTGCCGGCGCCGCTGCCGCGCGACCTTGGACGACGGCTGCGCGAAGGGATCGACCTCGAGGACGGCCCGGTCCGTTTCGACTCCTTCCGAGTCGTCGGAAGTACCGCGTCGCGAGCCCTGGTGGAGGTCACCCTCCACGAGGGTCGCAACCGGGTGGTGCGCCGCAGCTTCGAGGCCGTGGGCTTCCCAGTGACGCGGCTGGTGCGGACCGCCATCGGACCGGTGCAGCTCGGTGAGCTGCGTCCCGGCAAGCTTCGGCCGCTGTCCAGCAAGGAGCTCGGTGCGCTCTTCGAGCTCGCCGGTCTTTGACCGATGCGTCGGTGGAGGATGAAACAGCTCAGCAGCTTTGTCGACATTCTGTGGCCTGAGCTACTGGGCTTGAGAACCAACTTATCGATATCAGCACGCAGATTCATCCTCCCTGATATCGACAAAGAGACTTTTGCTGGCCCAGCGCTAAACCCGACTCATCGACAAAATGCTTTATGCATCTAGTGGTCGATAGGTGAGTCGTCTCAGATTGGGCACCGGCCCGGTGCTACGGCCCTGGGGCGGGCCTCCCCTAGGGTTGGGGCGGCGACCAACCAGGGCGAGAGGAGGGTGGGTCGGTGTCGATCCGTGCCGTGCGCGGCGCCACCCAGCTGCGCGCGGACGACCCGCGCGAGATGGCTGACGCTGTCGTCGAGCTGGTCTCCACTCTGCTGGCGCGCAACGAGCTCGCGATCGCCGACCTGGTCTCGGTGCTGTTCACCGCGACGCCCGACCTGACCAGCGAGTTCCCGGCCGCGGCGGCCCGCACGCTCGGCCTGGGAGAGGTTCCCCTGCTCTGCGCCCAGGAGATCGACGTCGCCGGGGCGCTGCCCCGTGTGGTCCGTCTCATGGCGCACGTGGAGACGTCTCGCGCCCGGTCCGAGATGGTCCACGTGTACCTGCGCGGCGCTGAGGTGCTGCGTCAGGACCTGGCCCAGTGAAGCCACCCCGGTGAGCCTGCAGAGCGCCCTCGTGGTGGGCGCCGGCCTGATCGGGACCTCGGTCGCGATGGCGTTGACCGACGCCGGGACCGCCGTGTGGATCGAGGACGTCGACCAGGGCAGGGCGCGCGTCGCGTCCGAGCTCGGCGCGGGCCGCACGGGGCGCCCGCCGGAAGAGCCGGACATCGTCATCGTGGCGGTCCCTCCAGGCGCGGTCGGGTCAGTCGTCCAAGAGCTCAGCGGTATTTATCTCAGGTGCATTTTTACTGATGTTGCCTCAGTTGCCTCTATCCCTCAAGCAGATGTCGAGTCTTTGGGCCATGATGTCGCCCAGCGATTCGTCGGTGGACATCCCATGTCGGGGCTCGAGCGCTCTGGTCCCGCCGCCGCACGCGCGGATCTGTTCCGCGACCGTCCTTGGGTGCTGACTCCGGGGCGGGAGTCCTCGCAGCGTGCGCTGGGGCGAGCGAGAGCGGTGGTGGCCGCCTGCGGGGCGGACCTGGTGGAGATGAGCCCGCAGCGCCATGACGAGGCCGTGGCGCTGGTGTCCCACGTCCCCCAGCTGGTCTCGAGCCTCACCGCGGCGCGTCTGGAGGACCAGCCGGAGGACCTCGTCGCCCTCTCCGGGCCGGGTGTGCGCGACGTGACGCGCATCGCCGCCTCGGACCCCGACCTGTGGACCGGCATCCTCGACGCGAACGCATCGGCCGTCCTTCCGGTCGTCGAGGACCTGCGCCGCCAGCTCGACGACGTCGCGGCGGCGCTGGCGACCCTGGCGTCCAGGGGAGCCGGGTCGGACGAGCAGGAACAGGCTCGCGCGAGCGTGCGGCGTGCGCTCGCAGGAGGGGTGCGCGGCAGGGCCCGGATCCCCGGTAAGCACGGTGGTCGACCGACCCAGTTCGCGGTGGTCACGGTCGTGGTCGCGGACCAGCCCGGCGAGCTGGCGCGGATCTTCGCCGCCGCGGCCGCCGCATCGGTGAACATCGAGGACGTCACCCTGGAGCACGCCTCCGGGCACCCTCTCGGCAGCCTGCTCCTCCAGGTGCAGGCCGGGTCGGTCGGCGCCCTGGTCGAGGCGTTGTCCCGCGAGGGGTGGACGGTCCACTCCTGAGCGCGCACGAGGACCGCACCGAGATCCGGCTCGCTACTCTCGGGACATGGCCCCCGACGAGCCCAGCGACCCGGCACTGCGCCGCGCGGTCCTGGCGGTCGACGGGCCCTCGGGGTCCGGGAAGTCCAGTGTCTCGCGCGGGGTGGCCCGTCGCCTTCGCCTTCGCTACCTCGACACCGGGGCGATGTACCGCGCGGTGACGTGGTGGATGCTGGCCAACGGGGTGGACGTCGACGACCCCGACTCGGTCGCGTCGCGGGTCGGCGAGATCGGTCTCGAGGTCTCCACCGATCCGGAGCATGCCTCGATCGCGGTGAACGGGACGGATGTGTCGGGTCCCATCAGGGGGCCCGAGGTGACTGCCGCGGTCAGCGCCGTGAGCGCCGTACCGGCCGTGCGTGCCCGCCTGGTCGATCTGCAGCGAGCCGCCGTAGGCGAGGGCGGCATCGTCGTCGAGGGACGCGACATCGGGACCGTCGTGCTGCCGGACGCCACGCTCAAGGTCTTCCTCACCGCCCACGAGAGCGTCCGCTCGACCCGTCGAGCCGATGAGCTGCGGGAGCGCGGGATCCCCGCCCCCGCCGACTCGCTGGAGTCCATCCGGCGCCGAGACCGGCTCGACAGCACCCGAGCCGTGTCCCCCCTCCAGCGGGCCGAGGACGCCGTGGTCGTGGACGCGACCGACCTCGGGCTGGGCGACGTGATCGACCTCGTGGCTCGACTCCTGCTGGACCGGCTCGCCCGGCCAGGCGTGGGTTCCGCCCCCGCGGCCCTGGCAACGGGCCAGCAGTGGGTAGCGGGCCAGCAGTGAGCGAGGAGGACGACAGCGCGACTGGAGACGACGGCGCGCTTCCGGTCCTCGCCGTCGTCGGACGGCCGAATGTGGGCAAGTCCACGCTCGTGAACCGCGTGCTCGGGCGGCGAGAGGCGGTCGTCGAGGACGTACCAGGCGTGACGCGGGACCGGGTCGCCTACGAGGCGAACTGGAACGGACGGGCGTTCACCGTGGTGGACACCGGCGGCTGGGAGCCCGATGCGCAGGGACTGGCCGCCACGGTGGCAGCGCAGGCCGAGGTGGCGGTCGCGGCGGCAGACGCGGTGCTGCTCGTGGTCGATGCGACGGTGGGCATCACGGACACCGACGAGGCGGTCGCCCGGGTCCTGCGACGATCGGCCAAGCCCGTGGTCCTCGCGGCGAACAAGGTCGACGACGCTCGGGGTGAGGCGGAGGCCGCTGCCCTGTGGAACCTCGGGCTGGGGGAGCCGCACCCGGTGTCGGCCCTGCACGGCAGGGGGAGCGGCGACCTCCTCGACGCCGTGCTCGACGCGCTGCCGGAGGCGCCCCGGGAGGTCTTCGGGGCCGAGGGCGGGCCGCGGCGGGTGGCGCTCCTCGGCCGGCCCAACGTCGGCAAGTCCAGCCTGCTCAACCGGCTCGCGGGCACCGAGCGAGCGGTGGTGCACCCGGTCGCCGGGACGACGGTCGACCCGGTGGATGAGATCGTGGAGCTCGGCGGGCGTACCTGGCGCTTCGTCGACACCGCAGGGATCCGCCGTCGAGCCGACGAGGCGTCTGGCCACGAGTACTACGCGGTGCTCCGCACCCAGGCGGCCCTGGAGAAGGCGGAGGTCGCCATCGTCCTGCTCGATGCGAGCGAGCCGCTGACCGAGCAGGACGTTCGGATCCTCTCCCTCGTGGTCGACGCGGGGCGCGCCCTCGTCCTGGCTCTCAACAAGTGGGACCTGGTCGACGAGGAGCGGCGGGTGGCTCTCGACAAGGAGCTGGACCGGGAGCTCGTGCGACTGCCCTGGGTCCCTCGGGTCAACGTGTCCGCCCGCACCGGCCGCCATGTCGATCGGCTGGTACCGGCACTGGAGAAGGCCCTGGCTGCCTGGGAGCGGCGCATCCCGACGGGCCGGCTCAACGCCGTGCTGGGGGAGATCGTCGCCGAGACCCCGCCCCCGGTCCGCGGCGGCAAGGCACCGCGCATCCTCTTCGCCACCCAGGCGGGCGTGCGCCCGCCTCGGTTCGTGCTGTTCGCCACCGGCTTCCTCGAGGCGTCCTACCGCCGCTTCCTCGAGCGCCGCTTCCGGCAGCTCGAGGACTTCACCGGCACCCCGATCGAGATCAGCGTCCGGGTCAGGGACAAGCGGGGCGTCAGGGACAAGCGTGGTCGGAGAACCTGAAACCCCACTCCGGTAGAGTGGCGCGCGCCCGCTCGAGGGTGCCGGGACGTGGCGCAGCTTGGTAGCGCACTTGACTGGGGGTCAAGGGGTCGCAGGTTCAAATCCTGTCGTCCCGACGGCAGCTCCAGAGTCGCCGAGGGCCGGACCCGTGAGGTCCGGCCCTCGACGCGTCGACGGCGTCCGTTCCGGTGTCACCCCGTATCAAGGCCCGAGCCCGCGTGCTCACCTGTCGGGGAAGATCGTCGGCCGAGGGCGCTCAGGGTGTCCCGGGAGGGGCGGGGGATGGGACACGCGGACGTGCCCGCGCGGACGACGTGGGCGCTGCCATGAGCGCTGCCTCGGCGCGCGTCGACTCGCAGCGCTATGACGTGCTCCTGCTCGACGCGGCGAGCCGGCAGAGCCTCGCCACCGCTCGCAGCCTGGGCCGGGCCGGTCTGCGCATCGTCATGGGGGAGTGCTTCGCCGAGTGCGACCCGCGTCAGCCCGTACCGGGCTTTCGTTCGCGGTACTCCAGCCGCAACCTCGTGCTCCCGAGCTTCGCGAGCGATGCGGACGCGTTCGCCAACGCGGTCGTCGACTTCGCGGACCGGCACCCCACCGCCGTGGTCCTCCCGGCGAGCGACGGCGCGATCGCCGCGCTGGCGCCGGTGCGGGACGACCTGGCGGCGCTCGGAGCCCGACTCGCCCTGCCGTCGGACTCCGCGCTGGAGGTGGCGGCGCACAAGGGACGGACCCTCCAGGTCGCGCGCGATCTCGGGATCAGCCACCCGAGGACCAGCCACATCCAGCAGCTGGACGATCTCCCCGACCTGCTGAGCGGGTTCGACTTCCCGCTCGTGCTGAAGCCGACCTCGTCCTGGGTGCGCAAGGCCGTCACGCGCCTGCAGGCCGTCGAGGTCATGAACGAGGCCGAGGCCGTCACCGTGGCGGACTCCTTCCTGGCCGCGGGGGCAGAGGTCCTCGCGCAGCAGCTGGTCCGTGGCCGGCGCGAGGGCGTCACCTTGTTCATGGTCGACGGGGAGGCCCGCGCGGCGTTCGCGCACCTGGAGCATCGCTGCAGCCCGGCCCTCGGCGGCGCGTCCGTGGTCCGCGAGAGCATCCCTTTGCCGGCGGACATCTACCGCCCGTCGGTGGAGCTGGTGTCCGCTCTCGGGCTGCAGGGACTTTGCGAGGTCGAGTACCGCAGAGACGGTGACGGCAGCCCGTTGCTCATGGAGATCAACGCGCGTCTCGCCGGGCCGGTGGAGACCGCTCTTCGTGCCGGTATCGACTTCCCGCTCATGCTCTGGCGATGGGCGGTGGACGCCCCGGTGGAGCGGGTCAGCGGCTACCGCACCGGCGTGCGGATGCGGTGGTTGCGCGGAGACATGCGCTGGCTGCGGGACAACTACCGGCGCCGCGGGCGGCCGGACAGCGTCACGGCGACCCAGGCCGTCGGGACATTCCTCGCGGAGTTCGTCCGGACCCGCCACTACGACGTCCTCGACTGGCGCGACCCCCACCCGTTCCTGGCCGAGCTGCGCATCACCGCGGCCTCGGCCCTCAGCCGTTCGCGGCGATCGCCGTCTTCGGTCTCCGATCTCGCTCGGAAGGGAGCAGCACGTGTCATCTGACCGCCCGCTCGTCATCGGGGCCGGGCCGTTCGGCCTGTCCGTCTCGGCGCACCTGCACGCGCTCGGCGTCGACCATCGCATCGTGGGCCGAACGCTGGACACGTGGCGGGCGCACATGCCGAGCGGCATGATGCTTCGCTCCGAACCCTACGGCTCCGACCTGGCCGCCCCCGTGCCCGGCTACGACGTCGGCGCCTATTCACGCCTGCACGGCCTGGACTACGTCGACCGTCTTGGGCCGCTGTCGATCGAGCGATTCCTCGACTACGCGGACTGGTACGTCGAACGCTTCGTGCCTGACGTCGCCGACGTGACGGTCACCGGCGTGACGCCTGTCGACGGCGGCTTTCGCGTGAGTTTCGCGGAGGAGGCCGACCAGATGTTCGGCTCCGTCGTCGTCGCGACCGGCGTGCTGCCGTACAAGGTCGTCCCGGATCAGCTCGCGAGCCTGCCGGCCGAGCTGGTCTCGCACACCTCCGACCACCACGACCTCGCCACCTTCCGGGGCCGGTCGGTGGCCGTCGTGGGGGGCGGGCAGTCGGCCCTCGAGACGGCTGCGCTGCTGCACGAGGCGGGAGCCCAGGTGCACGTCATCGTCCGCGCCCCAGCGCTGAACTGGCTCGAGCCCAACCCTGAGCATCTCAGCGCGCTCGGTCGGGTCCGGCGCCCGGTGAACAAGCTGTGCGAAGGCTGGCACTGCGCCTTCTGGAACTCCCCGGCAGCCTTCCGCATGCTTCCTCGTGCGGTTCGGGTCACGAAGGCGCGAACCGTCCTCGGACCGGCCGGGGCGTGGTGGCTCCGCGCGCGGGTGGAGGGGCGGGTCGACGTGCTGACGGGCCATCGGGTCCTGCGGGCGACGGCGGCAGGAAGCGGCGTCCACCTCGACCTCGGCGGCGGGCAGCGCCAAGGGCTCGACGTGGACCACGTCATCGCGGGAACGGGCTTTCGCATCGATGTGGGCCGGCTGCCCTTCCTCTCGGTCGAGCGGCTGCGGACCCTGAACGGATACCCGGTGGTGAGCCGGGCCGGGGAGTCGAGCCTTCCGGGCCTGTACTTCGCCGGCGCGCCGGCGGCGGTGAGTCTCGGACCGTCGGTGCGCTTCATCGCGGGGACGCACACCAGCGCGCGACAGATCGCCCGCTCGGTCTCCCGGCGAGCTCCGGCGTCACCGGCTCGTCCCGCCGCGGGGATGCTCAGTCGGTCAGGATGACGTAGAGGCCTGTGGCGATGGCGAGGACGACGAGGGCGAAGCACACGGCCGCGCCGGTCAGCCGGACCACACGGGTCACCGGTGGAGCGTCCTGGGCCGAGGAGACCCCGACCAGGCCGAGCGCGAAGAACACGACGATGCCGACTCCGCAGACCAGGCCGCCCAGGAGGGCCTGACTCAGTGCGCTGACGTTCACCCACTCAGACATTGGCGTATGGCTCCCGGGCGTCGGGGAGCGGCCGGTCGGCGGTCTCGGGCGCGTTGACGTTCGAGGCGTTGACCGGTGCCTTGCGGGCCGCGCGGAAGATGAGTCCAGCCGCGAGGATCGACAGCGCGAAGACGACCAGGACGCCGGCGCTGCCCCCGATCGCGGTCGCGAGCCGCCAGGCGAGAGCCCCCACCAGAGCAGCGGACGGCAGCGTGATGACCCACGCCGTGACCACCCGTCCGGCGACGCCCCAGTGGACCCCCGCGACCCGGCGGCCGACCCCTGAGCCGACGACGCTCCCGGTGACGACCTGCGTGGTGGAGAGGGGGTAGCCGAAGTGGGTGGAGGCGAGGATCACGGCTGTCGCCGAGGTGGACGAGGCGAACCCCTGGGGAGTCTCGATGTGGGTCAGCCGGTGCCCGACGGTCCGGATGATGCGAAACCCTCCGGTGGCCGTACCGATCGCGATGGCGAGCGCACACGAGAGCACCACCCACTCGGGGATGCCGGCGTTCGGCGAGATGGTCCCGTTCGCGATGAGCGCCAGGGTGATCACGCCCATCGTCTTCTGCGCGTCGTTGGTCCCGTGGGCCAGAGCGAGCAGCGACGCCGACCCGATCTGTCCGATCTTGAACCCGGCCTCGCGGACCTGGGTGCGCACGCCCCGGATGAGGACGTACACGGCCAGCGTCGCGATGCCCGCGATCCCGGCGGCAGCGACCGGCGCGAGGACGCCGGGCACGATCACCTTGGACACCAGGCCGTGCACCTGGATTGCGTTGACGCCACCGGCGATGAACGCGGCGCCTACGACACCGCCGATCAGCGCGTGGGAGGAGCTGGACGGGAAGCCGAGGTACCAGGTCACGAGGTTCCACATGATGGCGCCGACGAGACCGCAGAACACGACGGTCAGGGTGACCGAACCGGTGTTGACGATGCCCTTGGCGATCGTCGCCGCCACCGAGAGGGACAGCAGCGCACCGACGAAGTTGAGCGCGCCGGCCATCAAGACGGCGGCCCGTGGCCGCATCGCCCCCGTGGCGATCGATGTTGCGACGGCGTTCGCGGTGTCGTGGAAGCCGTTGGTGAAGTCGAATCCGAGCGCCATGAGGACGGTAAGGGCCAGCACGACGTCATCGGCGCTCACAGTGATCACTATGGCATGCGCCTCCGTGGCCACGAGGGCCAGAAGTCCCGACTCGTTGGGTAGCCTCGAGGAGGAACCGGGACGATCGCCGGACCGCGAGTGGAGGACCCAGGGCGTGGAGGTCCAGGAGACGCACGTGCAGACGACGCGCGTCCTCACCGTCCCTAACGCCTTGTCCCTCCTGCGCCTGCTCGCCATCCCGCTGTTCCTCTGGCTGGTCCTCGTCCCGGAGGCGGACGGGTGGGCGGCCCTCGTCCTCGTCCTCAGCGCGTTCACCGACTACCTCGACGGCTACCTGGCCCGGCGCTGGCACCAGATCTCCCGGGTGGGGCAGCTGCTGGACCCCGTCGTCGACCGGCTCTGCACGGTCGCGACCTTGCTCGGGCTGGCGATCCGCGACATTGTGCCCTGGTGGTTCGTGGCTCTCCTGGTCTTGCGTGACGTCATGCTGGTCGCCACCGGCCCGACGTTGCGCCGCCTCGGCCTGACCGCCCTGCCGGTCCACTTCCTGGGCAAGGCGGCGACCTTCAACCTGCTGATCTCGTTCCCGCTCCTGCTGCTGGGCGCCGGGTCAGGGACGGCGGCGGCGATCGCCTCGACGTTCGGGTGGGCCTTCGCTATCTGGGGTGCCGCGCTGTACTGGTGGTCGGGCCTGCTCTACGTCGAGCAGGTGCGCCGGCTCGCCGGCGGACCCGCCCGCGTGGTCGGGGCCCCGACGGGAGGTGTCGCGTGAAGGCCGTCGTGATGGCCGGCGGCGAGGGGACCAGGCTGCGCCCGATGACGGCGACGCTGCCCAAGCCGCTGCTGCCCGTGGTGCACAAACCGATCATGGAGCACGTCCTGGACCTGCTGAAGCGGCACGGGATGACCGACACCGTCGTCACCGTGCAGTTCCTCGCCTCGATCCTGCGCAACTACTTCGGGGACGGCGAGGAGCTCGGCATGCGGCTGACCTACTCCTCGGAGGAGACGCCGCTCGGGACGGCGGGCAGCGTCAAGCGGGCCGAGGCCGAGCTGCGTGACGGCAGCTTCCTCGTGATAAGCGGGGACGCGCTCACCGACATCGACCTGTCCGCCCTCGTGGACTTCCACCGCACCAAGGGTGCGATGGTCACGGTGTGTCTGACCCGCGTGGCCGACCCGGTGGAGTTCGGGATCACCATCACCGACGACGAGCACCGGGTGCAGCGCTTCCTCGAGAAGCCGTCATGGGGGCAGGTGTTCAGCGACACCGTCAACACCGGTATCTACGTCATGGAGCCTGAGGTCTTCGACCACGTCCCGGAGGGTCAGGTGGTCGACTGGTCGGGCGACGTCTTCCCGAAGCTGCTGGCCGACGGGCTGCCGGTGCTCGGTCACGTCAGCGACGGGTACTGGGAGGACGTGGGGACTCTCGAGTCCTACCTGCGCGCCCAGGTCGACGTCCTCCTCGGCAAGGTCAAGGTCGTCATGCCCGGTTTCGAGGTCTCGCCCGGGGTGTGGGTGGGTGAGGGCTCGGACGTCGACCCGGACGCGACGGTCAAGGGGCCGGTGTACATCGGCGACTACTCCAAGGTCGAGGCGGGCGCCGAGCTGCGCGAGTTCACCGTCCTGGGTAGCAACGTCGTCGTGCGCGAGGGTGCCTTCGTCCATCGCAGCGTCATCCACGACAACGTCTTCGTGGGACCGCACACCAACATCCGCGGCTGCGTCGTCGGCAAGGGGACGGACCTGATGCGCGCCAGCCGGGTCGAGGAAGGCGCGGTCATCGGCGACGAGTGCGTCGTCGAGGAGGAGGCGATCATCTCGCCCGGGGTGAAGGTCTACCCCTTCAAGACGATCGAGGCCGGCGCTGTCGTCCACGACAGCGTGATCTGGGAGAGCCGGGGCACCCGCTCCCTGTTCGGGCCACGCGGGATGTCGGGCATCGTCAACGTCGAGATCACTCCGGAGCTGGTCGTGCGGCTCGTCTCGGCGTACGCCTCGACCCTGCGCAAAGGCGCGGCGGTGACGGTGAGCCGGGACCACTCCCGCGCCGCGCGCGCCCTCAAGCGGGCCGCGATCGCGGCTTTCAACGCCTCCGCGATAGACGTCCGTGACCTCGAGGTCGCCCCGCCACAGGTCACCAGGCTCACCGCGGTCCGCCAGGCCGGAGCCGGTGGCCTGATGATCCGGACCACGCCCGGCGTCCCCGACTCCGTCGACATCGTCTTCCTCGACGACACCGGCGCGGACCTCGCCCCCTCGGCTCAGCGCAAGGTCGAGCGCATCCTGCAGCGGGGGGAGTTCCGGCGCGCCTTCCCGGGCGAGATCGGGGACCTGTCCTTCCCGCCTCGTGCCGTGGAGTCCTACGTCCAGCACCTGACCGGGGCCGTCGACATCTCGGGTATCGGGGCCGGTGAGGTCAAGCTCGTCGTCGACTGCGCGGGTGGGGTTGCGTCGTTGATTCTTCCGACGCTGCTCAGCCGGGTGGGGGTCGACGTCCTCACCGTCAACGCCCGCCTCGACGACGCCAACCCGACCGAGAGCCCGGCCGAGCGCCGCGAGGCCCTAGCCCGTCTCGGGGGGCTGGTGGCCTCCTCCCGAGCCGCCTTCGGAGTCCGCTTCGACCCGGTCGGCGAGCGGCTGAGCATCGTCGACGACACCGGACACCCGATCGAGGACGAACGGGCGCTGCTGGTCTTCCTCGACCTCATCGCTGCCGAGCGGCGCGGCAAGAAGGTCGCGCTGCCTGTGAGCACGACGCGGGTGGCGGAGCAGGTGTGCCGCTTCCATGGCGTCGAGGTCGAGTGGGTGACCACCGCCCCGGACTCCATCGTCCGCGCCGCGGCATCGCCCGACCTCGCCGGCGCGGGGGACGGACGAGGCGGGTACGTGGTCCCCGAGGCGAGCCCGGCCATCGACGGCAACGCCGCGTTCCTTCGCCTGCTCGGCCTGGTCGCGCGCACCCGCCTGACCCTCTCCCAGATCGAGGCCCGGATCCCCACGGCGCACGTCCTTCGCGCCGACGTGGAGACCCCGTGGGCGGCGAAGGGCCAGGTGATGCGCTCTGTCATCGAGGCCGCCGGCGGGCGCGGTCTCGACACCACCGACGGGGTCCGGGTCGTGGAGGACGACGGCCGCTGGGCGCTCGTCCTGCCCGACCCGTCGCAGGCGATCACCCACCTGTGGGCCGAGGGCGGCACCGAGGACGAGGCGGCCGACCTGCTCCAGGAGTGGGCGAGCGTCGTCGCGCGGGCCGGCCGGTAGCATCGGCGCCCGGCGAACGCTCGACCGACGACGACCTCTCGGAGCAGCCCGTGCACCCGGACGACCTCAAGTACACCGCCGAGCACGAGTGGGTGCGCCCCGAGGGCGCCCACGTCCGCGTCGGCATCACCGACTACGCCCAGGAGCAGCTCGGCGACGTCGTCTTCGTCTCCCTCCCGGGCGTCGGGGACCAGGTGAGCGCGGGGGAGTCCTGCGGGGAGGTCGAGTCCACCAAGAGCGTGAGCGACATCTACGCCCCGGTGAGCGGCGTCGTCACCGCCCGGAACGAGACGCTCTCGGACTCACCCGACCTGGTCAACTCCGACCCCTACGGCGGGGGCTGGCTCTTCGAGATCGAGCCTGCCGACCCCGCCGCCACGGACGCGCTGCTCGACGCGGCCGCCTATCGAGGCCAGATCGGGGAATGAACCCTCGACCCTCGATCTGAAGTCGAGGGTTGGCTCCTCCGTTCGGCCACCGCGATCGAGGCCCGGTTGACCTGCGACCCGGTGGCCGCCTAGGTTTCCTCGAGCCCGGATGGAGAGTTTCCGGGTGCCGTCGTGGGGATGGCGGGACGCGTCGATGGCGGGCGAGGAGGGACCGGGGCGATGGCGTCGCAGCAACCTGGGTCGCCCGAGCAGGGGCCGCCGGAGCAGGAACCGCCGGAGCCGGAACCACGCGACCACACCTCCACCCTCAACCTGGGGGCGCTGGGACCCGACGCCGACGTGGAGGCGCGGCTCGAGGCCGAGGCGCCGGAGGAGGTCCAGGCGCTCGCACCCGGCACGGCCCTGCTCGTCGTGCAGCGGGGGCCCAACGCGGGGTCGCGCTACCTGCTGGACTCCGCTGTCACGAGCGTCGGGCGCCACCCCGACTCCGACATCTTCCTCGACGACGTGACCGTCTCCCGCCGGCATGCCGAGTTCCGCCGGGACGCCTCGGGATTCCGGGTGGTCGACGTCGGCAGCCTGAACGGGACCTATGTCAACCGGCACCGCATCGACGACGTGGTACTCGCGGGCGGGGACGAGGTCCAGGTGGGCAAGTACCGCCTGCTCTTCCTCGCCGGCGTCGAGGCGGGCACATCGTGAGCGCCACCGTTCCCGCCCGGGCCTACATGAGCATCGGGGACGTGCTCGCCCGGCTACGCCCCGACTTCCCCGACGTGACGATCAGCAAGATCCGCTTCCTCGAGTCCGAGGGGCTGGTCGAGCCGCAGCGCACCGCGTCCGGCTATCGGAAGTTCACCCACGAGGACCTGCAGCGGCTGCGGTACGTGCTCGCTGCCCAACGCGACCAGTACCTGCCGCTCAAGGTGATCCGTGAGCACCTGGACGCCATGGACCGCGGCCTGCAACCGCCCGACACCCCCGGCGCACGCCCCCGGGTGCCGGTGTCCCTCGTGGCCGAGGACGGCCTGCCCACCGCCGAAGCGTTCGCCAGGGACCCCTCCGAGCTGCGCCTGTCCCGGCAGGAGCTGCTCGTCGCCGCCGGTGCGAGCGAGCAGCAGCTGAGCGAGCTGGAGAGCTACGGCCTGGTGCACGCGAGGGGCAACCACTACGACGGGGACGCCCTCGCGGTGACGAAGGTCGTCGCGGAGATGGCCGTCTTCGGGCTCGAACCGCGTCACCTTCGCGCCTACCGCGCGGCGGCCGACCGCGAGGTCGGGCTCGTTGAGCAGGTCGTCGCGCCGCTTCGCCGGGGGCGCGGCGCCGACGCGGCCGGGCGTGCCGACGAGGTGCAGCGCGAGCTCGCCGCCCTGTCTGTGCGGCTGCACGCCGCACTCGTCAAGTCGGGTCTTGCCTCGCGGGCGTAGGCTCGCGTCATGCAGGAGCTCGACGTCGTCGGCGTCCGTGTCGAGATGCCGTCCAACAACCCGATCGTGCTGCTCCGCGAGGTGGGCGGCGACCGCTACCTGCCCATCTGGATCGGGACGGGGGAGGCGACGGCCATCGCCAACGCCCAGCACGGCCTGGTCCCGCCCCGGCCGCTGACCCACGACCTGATGCGCGACCTGCTCGAGGCGCTCGGCCAGAAGCTGCTGCAGGTGCGGATCACCTCCCTGGAGGACGGGGTCTACTACGCGGTTCTCGTGCTGAGCGGCGGTGCCGAGGTGAGCGCCCGCCCCTCTGACGCGATCGCCCTGGCCCTGCGCACTGGCTCGCCGATCTTCGGGGCGGAGGAGGTGCTGGCCGAGGCCGGGATCGCCATCCCGGACGACCAGGAGGACGAGGTCGAGAAGTTCCGGGAGTTCCTGGACCAGGTCTCGCCCGAGGACTTCTCCGAGCAACCCTGACCCTCGACCTCCGGTCGAGACTTTCACGGGATCGAGTGGCGTGTCGACGCCACCGGTCGTTGACGCGGGCCGGTGCCCGCCCTAGCGTGACTCGACGGCGAATCCCACGCCTGTCGTTCACCGCCTGTCTGGTTCGGTTGTCTCGGGCAGCAGGTCGGACCCGCTGGACGACGGCGCCGGGGTGGGGTGCGCCGGCTTCCCCACGAGTTCGGAGGTTCCCGTGACGGGAGACCCGCAGGACCCCACGGCACCGGCGCCGGTCGACGAGGGCGCGCGCCTGCGAGCCGGGGAGCAGGGGCTGCTCTTCGACGCCGCCGTCACCACCCTGCCGGCCGACGTGGGCTACCGCGGCCCGACGGCCTGCGCGGCCGCGGGCATCACCTACCGCCAGCTGGACTACTGGGCGCGAACCGGTCTGGTGGAGCCGAGCATCCGCCCGGCGCACGGGTCGGGCACCCAACGGCTGTACTCCTTCACCGACATCCTCGTCCTCAAGATCGTCAAACGGCTGCTGGACACCGGGGTGTCCCTGCAGCAGATCCGCAGCGCCGTCCAGCACCTAAGGGACCGGGGCGTGGCGGACTTGGCGCAGATCACCTTGATGAGCGACGGAGCGAGTGTCTACGAGTGCACCTCGGCCGACGAGGTCATCGATCTCGTCCAGGGCGGGCAGGGCGTCTTCGGCATCGCCGTGGGACGCGTCTGGCGCGAGGTCGAGGGCTCCCTGGCGTCGCTTCCCGGAGAGTCCACCGGGCACGAGGAGCTCACCGCGGAGCACCCGGGCGACGAGCTGGCGGCGCGCCGGCGTACCCGCGCCACCGGCTGACCGGCCGGGCGCCGTCGCGCGGCTTAGACTAAGCGGGCCGACGACCCCGCGCGGGAGAGTCCCCTCACAGCCGGTGAGGGGCGCCGAAGGAGCAACCTCCCCGGAATCTCTCAGGCGAGCAGGACCGGGCGGACGAGGCGCCTCTGGAGCGGGCACGTGACAGAGGGGGAACCTCTCGTGCGCGCCCGCGCGCGGGCCGGACCCGATCCGCCGGAGGCTCCCGTGCCCCTCGACCACATCCCGCTCGCCGACCTCGAGTCAGCGGGCTCCTTCCTGCCCCGACACATCGGTCCCTCGGCCGACGAGCAGGCGAAGATGCTCGCCGCGGTGGGGCGCGGCAGCCTCGAGGAGCTGCTCGACGAGGCGGTCCCCGCCGCCATCCGCGATCGCGGCGCGCTCGAGCTCGCATCGGCCACCGAGGCCGAGGTGGTCAGGGAGCTGCGCGAGCTGGCGTCCCGCAACACCGTGCTCGTCCCGATGATCGGCCTGGGCTACCACGCCACGCTCACCCCACCGGTCATCCGCCGGGGGGTGCTGGAGAACCCCGCCTGGTACACCGCCTACACGCCCTACCAGCCGGAGATCAGCCAGGGGCGGCTGGAGGCTCTCCTCGCCTTCCAGACCATGGTCGAGGACCTCACCGGCCTGCCCACCGCCGGTGCGAGCCTGCTCGACGAGGCCACGGCGGCCGCCGAGGCGATGGCCCTGGCCCGGCGGGTCAGCGCCGTCACCGGCGAGGTCTTCCTCGTCGACGAGGACACCCACCCGCAGACCCTCGCCGTGCTGCGCACCCGCGCGGAGCCTCTCGGCATCCACGTGGTCACCTTCGGCTGCGCGGACGGCCTGCCCGACCACGACGCCTTCGGCCTCCTGCTGTCCTACCCCGGCTCCTCGGGCGAGGTCCGCGACCACACGAGGCTGGTCGAGGACGCGCACGCACGGGGAGCCGTCGTGAGCGTCACGACGGACCTGCTCGCGCTCACCCTCCTGCGGCCGCCGGGGGAGATCGGCGCCGACGTCGTCGTGGGCAGCTCCCAGCGCTTCGGCGTCCCGCTCGGGTACGGCGGCCCGCACGCGGCCTTCATGTCCGTCCGTGCCGGCCTCGAGCGCAACCTGCCGGGCCGGCTGGTCGGGGTGAGCGTCGACGCCGACGGCACCCCGGCGTATCGGCTGGCGCTGCAGACGCGCGAGCAGCACATCCGCCGGGAGAAGGCGACCTCGAACATCTGCACCGCCCAAGTGCTGCTCGCGGTGATCGCGGCGGCGTACGCGGCCTACCACGGGCCGGACGGCCTGCGGATGATCGCCCGGCGCACCCATCGGTACGCGACCCTGCTCGCGGCGGGCCTGCGCGCCGGGGGCCGCACGACGCGCACGCAGCGCTTCTTCGACACCGTTCAGGTCAACGTGCCGGGACGGGCCGCCGAGGTGGTGCGCGCCGCCCGCGAGCTCGGGGTGAACCTGCGTCTGGTGGACGTGGACACCGTGGGGATCTCCACCGACGAGACCACGACCAGGGAGCACGTCGGGGCGGTGTGGGCCGCCTTCGGGGTCACTGCGGCGCTGGACGCGCTCGATGAGACCGTCGGCGAGCCCTTCGCCGGCAGCGGGCTCGAGCGGGAGAGCGGCTTCCTGAGCCACCCCGTCTTCACCACCCATCACAGCGAGACGGCGATGCTGCGATGGCTGCGGTCCCTGGCGGACAAGGACCTGGCGCTGGACCGCACGATGATCCCGCTGGGCTCCTGCACGATGAAGCTCAACGCCACCACCGAGATGGAACCGATCACCTGGCCGGAGCTCGCCGACCTGCACCCCTTCGCGCCGGTGGAGGACGCCGCGGGCACCCGCGAGCTGGTACGTCAGCTGGAGTCGTGGCTGGCCGAGATCACCGGCTACGACGCCGTGTCCCTGCAGCCCAACGCGGGCAGCCAGGGCGAGCTCGCCGGCCTGCTCGCCATCCGGGCGCACCATCGGGCCGGTGGTCACGCGGAGCGCGATGTGTGCCTGATCCCCAGCAGCGCCCACGGCACCAACGCCGCCTCCGCGGTGATGGCCGGGATGCGCGTGGTGGTCGTGCGCTGCGACGAGCACGGCAACGTCGACCTCGACGACCTGCGGGCCAAGGTGTCCGAGCACGCGGCCGACCTGGCGGCGCTGATGATCACCTACCCGTCGACGCACGGGGTGTTCGAGGAAGGCGTCCGGGAGATCTGCGCGCTCGTGCACGACGCTGGGGGACAGGTGTACGTCGACGGCGCGAACCTCAACGCGCTGGTCGGGCTGGCCAGGCCCGGCCGGTTCGGGGCCGACGTCAGCCATCTGAACCTGCACAAGACGTTCTGCATCCCGCACGGCGGTGGTGGCCCGGGCGTCGGGCCGGTCGCAGTCCGTGCCCACCTGGCGCCGTACCTGCCGAGCCATCCCCTGGTGCCGGAGGCGGGGCCGCGACCTGGCGTCGTCGGCCCGGTGAGCGCCGCACCGTGGGGCAGCGCCGGCATCCTGCCCATCTCGTGGGCCTACATCCGCCTCATGGGCGGGGACGGGCTGGCCGCGGCGACACGCGCCGCCATCCTTGGCGCGAACTACCTCGCCCACCGACTCCAGCCGCACTATCCCGTGCTCTACACCGGTCGCGGCGGGCTGGTCGCCCACGAGTGCATCGTCGACCTGAGGGCCATCACCAAGGAGACCGGCGTGAGCGCCGAGGACGTCGCCAAGCGGCTGATCGACTATGGCTTCCACGCGCCGACGCTCGCCTTCCCGGTGGCTGGGACCCTGATGATCGAGCCGACCGAGTCGGAGAACCTGGAGGAGCTCGACCGGTTCGTGGCGGCGATGGTCGCGATCCGCGGCGAGATCGAGCGGGTCGGACGAGGCGAGTGGCCCCGAGACGACAACCCGCTGTGCCAGGCGCCGCATACAGCCGAGCACCTCGCGGGGGAGTGGGTCCACCCCTACACCCGCGAGCAGGCGGCCTACCCGCTGCCGTCCCTTCGGCGCGGCAAGTACTGGCCGCCAGTGCGCCGTATCGACGGTGCTCGGGGCGACCGCCACCTGGTCTGCGCCTGCCCGCCGCCGGAGGCGTTCGCCTGACGCTTAGGGTCAGGGGATGGCCGGACCGGTGAGCGTCGTCGCGGGGGTGGGTACAGCGCTCGGCGCCCACTCCTACCCGCAGGCCGAGATCACCGACGCGTTCGTCCACTACGTCCTGGGGGCCGACGGCGAGCCACGCACGGCCGCGGCGCTGCGGCGCTTCCACGACAACAGCGGGGTGCAGACCCGTCACCTGGCGCTGCCGCTGGCGGCCTACCCGGGGCTGGACGGGTTCACCGGCGCCAACGCCGCCTGGCGGGAGGTCGCTGTCGGCATGGGGGCCGGCTGCGCGCGTGAGGCGCTGTCGCGGGCCGGGCTGGTCGCGGCCGACGTCGACCTGGTGGTGTCCACCACGGTGACCGGCGTGGTGGTGCCCTCCCTGGACGCGCTGCTCGTCCCCGTGCTCGGTCTGCGCGACGACGTCAAGCGGGTCCCGCTGTTCGGGCTCGGCTGCGTCGCCGGCGCGGCGGGCATCGCCCGCATCCACGACTACCTCTCCGGGCATCCCGATGGGGTGGCTCTGCTGATCGCGGTGGAACTGTGCTCGCTCACCGTCCAGCGCGACGACACCTCGATGGCCAACCTGGTCGCGAGCGGGCTGTTCGGCGACGGCGCGGCGGCAGTGGTCCTCGTCGGCGAGCGCCGCGCTCGGGCGCTGGGGCTGACCGGCCCCGCCGTGCTCGCCAGCCGCTCGCGCTTCTACGAGGACACCGAGGCCGTCATGGGCTGGGACGTCGGGGGGAGCGGCTTCAAGGTGGTCCTCGCCCCCACGGTCGCCGACGTCGTCCGCACGCATCTCGGGACCGATGTCAAGGGCTTCCTCGCCGATGAGGGCCTCGAGGTGCACCAGCTGGTGCGCTACATCGCGCATCCCGGTGGGCCCAAGGTCATCGACGCGGTGACCGAGGCGCTGGGCCTGGCCCCGGACGCGCTCGCCGTGACCCGTACATCGTTGCGGCAGAAGGGGAACCTGTCCTCCGCGTCGGTGCTCCACGTCTTGCGCGACGCCCTGGACGCCTCGCCCCCGGGGTCGGGGGAGCCGGCCCTGCTCATGGCGATGGGCCCGGGCTTCTGCGCGGAGCTGGTCCTGCTGCAGTGGTGAGCCGCGTCCGGGCGGAGGAGGGTTGACCACGTGAGCTCGCAGGGCTGGTACGTGCTGCTGCTGCTCGCCGTCGCGGGCGAGCGGCTGGCCGAGCTGGTCCTGTCCCGGCGCAACGCCGCCTGGTCGCTCGCCAGGGGAGGGGTCGAGACAGGGTTCTCGCACTATCCCGCCATGGTGGCCCTGCACACGGGTCTGCTCCTGGGCTGCCTCGGCGAGGTGCTCATCGCCCACCGGCCGTTCATCCCGGCCCTCGGCTACCCGATGCTCGCCCTCACCCTCGCCGCTCAGGGGCTGCGGTGGTGGTGCATCGCCACCCTGGGACCGCGCTGGAACACCCGGGTGATCGTCGTGCCCGGCATGGCGCCGGTCACCTCGGGGCCGTACCGCTTCGTGCGCCACCCGAACTACGTCGCGGTCGTCGTCGAGGGCATCGCCCTGCCGCTCGTGCACACGGCGTGGATCACCGCGCTGGTGTTCAGCGTGTGCAACGTGCCCCTGCTGCGTACCCGGCTTCGCGTGGAGGAGGCCGCCCTGGCCACCTTGCCGGCCGGTCCCCGGACGCTCTCGTGAGCGTCGTCGACCTCGTCGTGGCAGGAGGCGGTCCGGTCGGCCTGACGACCGCGTTGTACGCCCGCGCGGCGGGCCTTCGGGTCCTCCTGGTAGAGCCTCGGGCCGGGGCCGTGGACAAGGCCTGCGGCGAGGGTGTCATGCCCAGCGCGGTCCTGCGGCTGGCCGCGCTCGGGATCGGGCTGCCCGGCCGGCCGTTCCGGGGGATCACCTACATCGACGCGGCCGGGCGCTCGGTGACCGCCGACTTCCCGCGCGGCCCCGGGCAGGGGGTGCGCCGGGTGGCGCTGCACGACGCCTTGCGCACGGCCGCGCACGCTGCCGGGGTGGTTCGGGTGGTCGGCGCCGTGACGGCCGTCCGCCAGACGAGGACGCAGGTGCGCGTCGAGGCCGACGGGACGACGTACGTCGCCGCGTATCTCGCGGCCGCGGACGGGCTGCACTCGGGCATCCGCCGCCAGCTCGGCCTGGACCGGCCGGTCCGGCGGGCTCGCCGCTACGGCTTGCGCCGCCACTTCCTGGTGGAGCCGTGGTCGGACCACGTCGAGGTGCACTGGTCGGACCATGCGGAGATGTACGTGACGCCGGTGGGCCACGACGTGGTCGGGATCGCCGTCCTGACCGGCCGCCGGGGGAGGACCTACGCGGAGTGGCTGCGCGACTTCCCGATCGTCGCCGACCGGCTGCGCGGCACCACGGCGGTCTCTCCCGTGCTCGGCGCGGGCCCGCTCCGCCAGCGCGCCCGGGCGGTCCGCGCTGGTCGCGTGCTCCTCGTCGGGGACGCCGCCGGGTACGTCGACGCGCTGACCGGCGAGGGCCTGGCGGTCGGGATCCACGGGGCGCAGGCCCTCGTCGACGCCGTCGCGGCCGACCGGCCCGAGACCTATCCGCGGGCGTGGCGGGACCTGACCAGGACCTCGAGGCTGCTCACCGAGACCCTGCTGCGCACGACCAGCGTCCCGGTGCTGCGTCAGGCCCTGGTCCCCTCCGCGCGGGCGCTGCCTTGGGTGTTCCGTGCCGCGGTCGCTCAGCTCGCCTGAGCCGGATCCGGATGAACCGGACGCGACCGGCGACGGCCATCAAGGGCAGCTCCCGGCCGGTCGATGAATGCCCCATGGACACCTGCGTCCGGTGCGGCGCCGGGCTGCCCGCCGGGGCCGCCTGGTGCTCGCTGTGCCACACACCGCGCGGTGCCGCCCCTGCCGCGGCGCCAGCGCCCACCCGCGCTAACGCTCCCGTCCCCGCCGCCCTCGTCCAGCGCACCCGCTACGGGCACTCCGAGGTCACCTTCGGCCTCACCGGACGCATCGTGATGACCGTGCTGCTCCTGGCCCCGCTCGGTCTGTTCGCCTTCGCCATCGCCGCCGGCTTCGGCATCGTCGGCATGGGCATCTGGGCCGTGGTCGTCGTGCCGTGGGGGCTGCGTGACATCTGGAAGTCCTCGCACCGCCGCGGGCTGACCTCCGCGGTCCCGCCACCGGCCGTGTCCGCCGAGCGCTTCGGCGGCGGCCCCTCCAACACCTGACGAAGCCCGGCGATGGCCCCGGGGGACGGCCTGTTCTCCTTTACCTTACATAATGTCCATTATCGGCGTTACCACCATGGGGTCGCGCCCGTCAGGCGGGCCCGGTGGGCGCTGGTGTGGTAGCGCAGGGTCGCGAGTCCCTCGACCGCCAGCCGGTCGTGCAGCGCGGCGACCTCCTCGAGCAGGACCTGACGCTCGTCCGACGCCATGAGCGCGACATAGCTGCGTGAGGCGACCAGCCCGACCAGCTCCTCGCGGGTCAGGCGCTGGGCGTTCGGGAAGTCGGCCGCCTCCAAGGGCGCGAACTGCGGGCCCACGACGATCTCCTCCGCCCACGGCCGGCTGGCCTTGGCGTCCTCCTCACCGATGAGCTCGGCCAGGCCCGCCCCGAGCGGGTCGTCGGTGCGACGCAGGTTCCAGACCAGGCCGAGCACCCCGCCTGGTCGCAGCACCCGGGCGGCCTCCGCCGAGGCGGCGACCGGGTCGACCCAGTGCCAGGCCTGGGCGTAGGTGACCGCGTCCACCGAGGCGTCGGCGAGCGGCAGCACCTCCCCGCCGGCTCGCACCCCCGCGGCGGTCGGGACCGCGTCGTGCAGACGGGCGAGCATCGGTTCGGAGGGCTCGACGGCCACTACCTCGTGCCCGGCCGCCAGGAGCACCCTGGAGAGCTTCCCGGTGCCCGCGCCCACGTCGGCGACCCGCTTCGGTCCGGGGCCGACCAGCCAGCGGACCGCGTCGAGCGGGTACTCCGGCCGTGAGCGGTCATAGACCTCGGCGACCGCTCCGAAGGAGACCGCCCTGGCTCGGTGCTCGTCTTCAGAACGGCCCATGCGCGTGACGATACAAACCGCGGGAACACCGACGGCGGGGCATTCGTTGTGACGGGTGAACCAACCATTCCTGCCGGCCGTGTCACGGCGTTGGGAGGACACCATGGGCGAGGCCATGCGGGGCACCCGGCTCGGTGCGACCAGTTATGAGTCGGACACGGGCGTCGAGCTCGCGCCGCGCCGCTGGAGCAGGTATGACTGCCCGAACGGCCACAGCTTCGAGGTGCCCTTCAGCGTCGAGGCCGAGGTTCCCTACACCTGGGAGTGCCGCTTCTGCCGGGCGGAGGCGATCCTGCGTGACGGCGAGGAGCCCGAGGCGCACAAGCACCGTCACCAGCGCACGCCGTGGGACATGCTCCTCGAACGGCGCTCGGTGGACGACCTGGAGGCCCTCCTCGACGAGCGGCTGACGCTGCTGCGTGACCGAGGTGGCGCCGGTGTCGTGCTGCACGAGGCCCGGGAGGTCGTCGCGGAGCGCGGTTCGCGCCGGCGGGCGAAGGTCCCCGGCGGGCCGGACCGCAAGAGCGCCTGACCCCTCCCCCTGGTCAGGCCGGCGGCGGCGGCTCGTCCTCGCGGATGATCTCGCCCCGGATGACGCGGTCGTCGTCGATGCGCGGGCTGCGGGTCCACACGGTGAAACCGCCCGGACCCGTGACCGCGGTGAAGCGTCGGACGAACCACGACGCGACGGCACCGCGCAGCAGCACCCGCACCAGCGGGACCAGCAGCAGGAGCCCGATGACGTCCGAGATGAACCCGGGCCAGATCAGCAGGATCCCCGCCGCGAACAGCAGCGCCGAGTCCCCGGCCGCCCGACCCTGGGCTCCGGTCTGGGCGGCACGCATCCAGTCCCGCCCCGTGCGTCGCAGTACGTAGATGCCGAGGACGGCCGCGGCCGCGAGGAGTACGACCGTCCACCAGCCGATGAGCTTCGCGACGACGACGATCGACGCGATCTCCACCAGCGGGGCGACGACGAACAAGAAGAACGCGAACAGGCTCACGCCGGGCTCCGCTCCTTGGGGCGCAGGGCACGGGCGACCTGGCCGGCGCGGTGCCGGGTCCCCCACACGGTGACTCGCCACAGCGCCTCACCGACGATGGCGCGGTTCATCTTGCTCGCGCCGAGCTCGCGCTCGACGAAGGTGATCGGGACCTCCACGACGCGAAGGCCGCGCTGCACGGCGCGCCAGACCAGGTCGACCTGGAAGCAGTAGCCCTGCGACGCGACGTCGTGCAGGTCCAGCTGGCGCAGCGCGGAGGCGCGGAACGCGCGGAACCCGCCGGTCGCGTCGTGGACGGGGATGCCGAGAGCGATCCGGGCATAGGCGTTGCCACCGCGGGAGAGAAGCGCCCGGCGGCGCGGCCAGTTCTCCACCGACCCGCCGGAGACCCAGCGGGACCCGAGCGCGACGTCGGCGCCGTGGTCGATCGCGGCGAGAAGCAGGGGCAGGTCCTGGGCGCGGTGCGAGCCGTCGGCGTCCATCTCGACGACGACGTCGTAGCCCTGCGCCATCGCCCACGCGAAGGCGTCGAGGTAGGCCGCACCCAGACCCTGCTTGACCTGGCGGTGCCGTACGTGCACGGCGGGGTCGTGCGCTGCCAGCTTCTCGGCGAGCTCGCCGGTCCCGTCCGGGCTGCTGTCGTCGACCACGAGGACGTCGGCGTCAGGGACCGCGGCGCGCACGCGCGCGACGCTGCGTTCGAGGTTCATCACCTCGTCGTAGGTGGGCACGCAGACCAGTACGCGCGGCCCCGAGCTCATGGCGTCGATGTCGGCTCCTCTCGTCGGCGGCCGCCCAGGACCACGGCGCCCACGCCCACGAGGACGAGCAGCAGCTCCACGGTGTTCCCGAGCCGGTCCGCCAGCGTACGGCTATCGGAGAGCCGCACCTGCTGCACCACCGTCGCAGGGGTGAACAGCTGGGTCCGCTGGACGACGCGGCCGTCCGGGGCGATGGCCGCGGAGATGCCCGACGTGGCGGCGATGAGCACCCAGCGGCCGTGCTCGACCGCCCGCAGCCGGCTCATGGCGAGCTGCTGGCGGGTCTCCGGGGTGTGCCCGAAGGTCGCGTTGTTGGTCTGCACGGCGATCAGCTGGGCACCGGCGTCGACGGTGCGGCGGACCAGGGTGTCGTCGGAGACCTCGAAGCAGATGACGTCGCCGACCCGCGCCGGGCCGATCTGCAGCACACCGGGCCCGGCCCCCTTGGCGAAGTTCCGGCTGACCCGGTCCACGGCGGAGGAGAAGAAGCGGGCCAGCCTGCGCATGGGGATGTACTCGGCGAAGGGCACTGGGTGCTGCTTGACGTACACCGGACCGGGACCGGGTGTCGCGCTGAGCAGCGGACCCCACACGATGCCCATGTTGAACAGGGTGTTCGGGTCCAGCGGGTTGGTGACGACCGCGCCGACGAGGACGGGTACGCCGACCGCGTCGACCGCCTCCTGGATCAGCTCGCGGGCCTGCGGGTCGGCGTACGGGTCGACGTCGCTGGCGTTCTCCGGCCAGATGACCAGGTCCGGTCGGGCGACGCGCCCGGCCGCGACCGCGGCCGCGAGACGCTGCGTCTCGGCCACGTGGTAGCGCAGGACCTGCTCCTGCTGGGTCTCGATGTCCAGGCCGATCCGGGGGACGTTGCCCTGGACGAGCGCGACGGTGACCGCCCGACCGCGAGCCACCGGCGCCGGGACGGCGGCCGCCGCGAGAGCGAGCACCACCAGCGCGGCCAGGCAGCCGGCGGCCGGGGCGACGCGGTGCCGGCGTGCCTCGACCAGCCCGACGGCGAGCAGCATGCCGATGAGGGCGACGACGAAGGTCACCAGCGGCGCCCCGCCGAGGGAGGCGACCCGCAGCCAGGGCGCGTCGGCCTGGGAGAAGGCGAGCCGGCCCCAGGTGAAGCCGCCGTACGGCCACCGGCCGCGGACCGCCTCCTCCACCACCCAGACCGCGGCTCCCCCGACGACCGCGCCGGGTGCCGGCAGCCGTGAGCACAGGGCCACTCCCACGCCCAGGGGCGCGAAGTAGAGCGCCTGCACCACGGCGAGGATCAGCCACGGGACCGGGCCGACGTAGACGCCCGTCCAGTGCAGCAGGGGGACCATCTCCCCGAGGCCGAAGGCCAGCCCGACGAGCGCGGCCGCTCGCCAGCGCAGCCCGCGGACCGCCAGCGCGAGCGCCGCGACGCACAGCGGGGCGAGCCACCACAGGCCGTACGGGTCGAAGGCGAAGGTGAGCGCGACACCGGCCAGGGCCCCGGTCAGCGGGCGTGGCCACCGTCGGCGCGGGCGGGTCGTGGGGGGGACGACGGGCCGCGGCGTGTCCGTGGTCGCCGTGCTCACGACGATCACGGTACGCGAGCAACCACTGCCCGACTCCGGCCCTGGGCAATAGCGTGGCCTCATGGCTCTCAAGCACCCGCAGGCGACCACGCGCCCCCACCGAGACCTGCCCGGCGACCCGATGCTGGTCAGCGACTCCATCGTCGCCCGCCGCCGGCTGCTCGCCCACGGCACCAGTCCCGACGTGGCCTATCAGCTGGTCCACGACGAGCTGATGATCGACGGGAACGCCCGGATGAACCTGGCGACCTTCGTCACGACCTGGATGGAGCCGCAGGCCGAGCGGCTGATGGCCGAGTGCCTCGACAAGAACATGATCGACAAGGACGAGTACCCGCAGACGGCCGAGCTCGAGGTGCGCTGCGTGGAGATCCTCAGCCGGCTGTGGCACGCCCCGGACGCCGCGACCGCAACGGGGTGCTCCACGACCGGGTCGAGCGAGGC
>DATJPE010000012.1 GCA_035506535.1 Actinomycetes bacterium
CGCGGCCCAGATGGACGGCGCCATCCTGGTGGTCGCGGCGACCGACGGCCCGATGCCGCAGACCAAGGAGCACGTCCTCCTGGCCCGCCAGGTCGGCGTCCCCTACATCGTCGTGGCGCTGAACAAGGCGGACATGGTCGACGACGAGGAGATCCTCGAGCTCGTCGAGCTGGAGGTCCGTGAGCTCCTCAGCGACTACGAGTTCCCGGGCGACGACGTCCCGGTCGTGCGCGTCTCGGCGCTGAAGGCGCTCGAAGGCGACGCCGAGTGGGCCGAGAAGATCATGGAGCTGATGAACGCGGTCGACACCGCGATCCCGCAGCCCGTGCGTGAGATCGACAAGCCGTTCCTCATGCCGATCGAGGACGTCTTCACGATCACCGGCCGCGGCACCGTCGTGACCGGCCGCATCGAGCGCGGCGTGATCAAGGTCAACGAGACCGTCGAGATCGTCGGCATCCGCCCGGAGAAGCAGAGCACCACGGTCACCGGTGTCGAGATGTTCCGCAAGCTGCTCGACGAGGGCCAGGCCGGCGAGAACGTGGGTCTGCTCCTGCGGGGAACCAAGCGCGAGGACGTCGAGCGCGGCCAGGTCGTCGTCAAGCCCGGGTCGATCACCCCGCACACCGGGTTCGAGGCCCAGGTCTACATCCTGTCCAAGGACGAGGGCGGGCGGCACACGCCCTTCTTCAACAACTACCGCCCGCAGTTCTACTTCCGGACGACCGACGTGACCGGGGTGGTGACCCTCCCCGAGGGCACCGAGATGGTCATGCCGGGCGACAACACGGAGATGTCGGTCGAGCTCATCCAGCCCATCGCCATGGAGGAGGGCCTGCGCTTCGCGATCCGCGAGGGCGGCCGGACCGTCGGCGCGGGCCGGGTGACCAAGATCGTCAAGTAGCCCCCGCAGCGCCGGGATTTCGTCCCCGGCCGGCCGGTACGGCATACTGAACCCTTGCTCGGCCGGGGGCCGGGCCCGTCCTTGGACGGGGCCGGCCCCTGCCAGGCGCCCGGAGCGGGTCGTCGATCACTCGATGCCCCGGGGCAGGTCCCCGCCCGCACCGGACGTCCACCCCTACGACAGCGCCCCGCGGCAGCACTGCGGGGTCCGACCGCGACACGCCCGACCTCGGGGGTCGGCGCGGCCCCCGACGGACCGACGTACGACCACGCGACACCACCACGCACCACCCAGCAGCAACACCACTCAGCAGCACGACGCAGCAGCACGACGGACCGCAGCAGACGTCCACGAGGCGAAGGACAGGCGAAGCCCATCATGGCGGGACAGAAGATCCGCATCCGGCTCAAGGCCTACGACCACGAGGTCATCGACAGCTCGGCGCGCAAGATCGTCGAGACGGTGACCCGCACGGGGGCCCAGGTCGCCGGTCCGGTGCCGTTGCCGACGGAGAAGAACGTCTACTGCGTCATCCGCTCACCGCACAAGTACAAGGACAGTCGCGAGCACTTCGAGATGCGCACCCACAAGCGTCTCATCGACATCCTCGACCCGACGCCGAAGACGGTCGACTCGCTCATGCGCCTCGACCTGCCGGCGGGCGTCGACATCGAGATCAAGCTCTGAGGGACGAGATGACCACCCCCACCACGCTGCCGGGCACTGCCCAGCGGGCCTCGATCCAGGGTCTGCTCGGTGAGAAGCTCGGCATGACCCAGGTCTGGGACGAGGGCAACCGGCTGGTCCCGGTGACCGTCGTCAAGGCCGGTCCGTGCGTCGTGACCCAGGTCCGGACCGCGGACGTCGACGGCTACTCGGCGATCCAGATCGCCTTCGGCCAGGTCGACCCGCGGCGGGTGACCAAGCCGCTGGCGGGACACTTCGCCAAGGCCGGCGTCACCCCCCGGCGCCACCTCGTGGAGCTGCGGACCGCGGACGCCTCGACGTACTCGGTCGGCCAGGAGCTGACCGTGGAGACCTTCGAGCCCGGCCAGCGCGTCGACGTCGTGGGCACCACCAAGGGCAAGGGCTTCGCGGGTGTCATGAAGCGTCACGGCTTCGGCGGCCTGGGTGCCTCCCACGGCACCCAGCGCAAGCACCGCTCGCCCGGCTCCATCGGCGGGTGCGCCACGCCGGGCCGGGTGTTCAAAGGCCTGCGCATGGCCGGCCGGATGGGCCAGGCCCGCCAGACCACCCAGAACCTCACCGTCCAGGCGGTCGACGCGGAGCGCGGCCTGCTGCTCGTCAAGGGTCCGATCCCCGGCTCGAAGGGGTCGCTGGTGCTCGTGAAGACCGCGACGAAGGGGGCCTGACATGACGACCGTCGACCTGCGTACGCCCGCGGGCGAGGCGTCCGGGACCCTGGAGCTGCCCGGCGACGTGTTCGACGTGCAGGTGAACGTCCCGCTCATCCACCAGGTGGTCGTGAGCCAGCTCGCGGCCGCCCGGCAGGGCACCGCATCGACCCGCACGCGCGGCGAGGTGCGCGGCGGTGGCAAGAAGCCGTACCGGCAGAAGGGCACCGGCCGCGCCCGCCAGGGCTCGACGCGAGCTCCCCAGTTCGCCGGCGGTGGCGTGGTCCACGGGCCCACCCCGCGCGAGTACTCCCAGCGGACCCCGAAGAAGATGAAGGCGGCCGCGCTGCGTGCCGCCCTCTCCGACCGGGCGAGGGCCGGGCGGGTCCACGTCGTGACCGGCCTGGTGGACGGTGCGACGCCGTCGACCAAGGCCGCGGCCCAGGCGCTGGCGCAGCTCTCCGACCGGGCCCACCTGCTCGTAGTCGTGGAGCGCTCCGACGAGGTCACCTGGAAGAGCGTGCGCAACCTGGGCAACGTGCACCTGATCTCCCACGACCAGCTCAACACCTACGACGTCCTGGTCAGCGACGACGTGGTCTTCACCCACGCCGCGCTGAACGCCTTCCTCACCGCCCGCAGTGACGCCGGCGCCCCCGAGGTCGTCGCGGCGGAGCCGGCCAAGGCCGAGCCCGCCAAGCGGGCCCCGCGGACAGCCAAGGCCGCGGCGGCGAAGCCGGCCGAACCGGCCGAGGCTGTGGTCGCGGACGTTGTGGTCGCGGAGGTTGTGGCCGAGGCGGCCGAGCCCGCGGACGCTGAGCACGCCGAGCCGGAGGTCGCGGAGCCTGAGCTCGCGGAGTCTGAGCTCGCGGAGCCGGACACCGCTGGGGCCGGGACCGCTGAGGCCGAGGCCTCGGCGGAGGAGGAGAACCAGGCATGAGGATCACCGACCCCCGGGACGTCCTGATCGCGCCCGTGATCTCGGAGAAGAGCTATGGCTTGCTCGACGAGAACAAGTACACCTTCGAGGTCGCACCGGACGCGAACAAGACGCAGATCAAGATCGCGGTGGAGCAGGTCTTCGACGTCACCGTGACCGGTGTGAACACCCTGAACCGCCCGGGCAAGCGCAAGCGGACCCGCACGGGGTGGGGCCGTCGCAAGGACACCAAGCGCGCGATCGTCACGGTCGCCGACGGACAGCGCATCGAGATCTTCGGAGGACCGGTCTCCTGACCGGGTCCGGGACTTTCCGAGACGAAGGACGAAAGAGCAGGCCATGGGCATCCGCAAGTACAAGCCGACGACGCCTGGTCGCCGCGGCGCGAGCGTTGCCGACTTCGTCGAGGTCACGCGCGACGAGCCGGAGAAGTCGCTCGTGCGTCCCCTCCCCGGCAAGGGCGGCCGCAACGGCCATGGCCGGGTGACGGTGCGCCACCAGGGCGGCGGGCACAAGCGGGCGTACCGGGTCATCGACTTCAGGCGCGCCGACAAGGACGGCGTCCCGGCCAAGGTCGCGCACATCGAATACGACCCGAACCGCACCGCCCGGATCGCGCTGCTGCACTACGTCGACGGCGAGAAGCGCTACATCCTGGCGCCGAGCAGGCTGCAGCAGGGCGACACCGTCGAGAACGGGCCGTCCGCCGACATCAAGCCCGGCAACAACCTCCCGCTGCGCAACATCCCCGTCGGCACGATCGTGCACGCGATCGAGCTGCGGCCCGGGGGCGGGGCGAAGATCGCCCGTTCGGCGGGGGCCAGCGTGCAGCTGGTCGCCAAGGACGGGCCGTTCGCCCAGCTGCGCATGCCCTCGGGTGAGATGCGCCGGGTCGACCTGCGCTGTCGCGCCACGGTCGGCGAGGTCGGCAACGCCGAGCAGTCGAACATCAACTGGGGCAAGGCCGGCCGCATGCGCTGGAAGGGCAAGCGGCCGACGGTCCGCGGCGTCGCGATGAACCCGATCGACCACCCGCACGGTGGCGGGGAGGGCAAGACCTCGGGCGGCCGGCACCCCGTCAGCCCGTGGGGCAAGACCGAAGGACGTACCCGCAAGCCGAACAAGGCGAGCGACAAGTACATCGTGTCCCGCCGCAAGTCGAACAAGAAGCGCTAGGAGCACGCCGCATGCCGCGCAGCCTGAAGAAGGGCCCCTTCGTCGACGACCACCTGCTCAAGAAGGTGGATCTGCAGAACGAGCGGGGCACCAAGAACGTCATCAAGACCTGGTCCCGACGTTCCATGATCGTCCCGGCGATGCTCGGCCACACGATCGCCGTGCACGACGGGCGCAAGCACGTGCCGGTGTTCGTCTCCGAGTCGATGGTGGGCCACAAGCTCGGCGAGTTCGCGCCGACGCGGACCTTCCGTGGCCACGAGAAGGACGACAGGAAGGGCAGGCGTCGCTGATGGCAGCCGAAGGCTCCGCCAGGGCGAGTGCGCGCTACGTGCGCGTCTCCCCCCAGAAGGCGCGCCGCGTGGTCGACCTCATCCGAGGGCTGCCCGCGGCGGAGGCCCAGGCCGTGCTTCGCTTCGCACCGCAGAGTGCGAGCGAGACCGTCGGCAAGGTCCTCGACAGCGCCATCGCCAACGCCGAGCACAACCACGACCTCGACCCGCGCTCGCTGGTCGTCAGCGAGGCCTTCGTCGACGAGGGTCCGACGCTCAAGCGGTTCCGTCCGCGGGCCCAGGGTCGCGCCTATCGAATCCGCAAGCGCACCAGCCACATCACCGTCGTCGTGACGCCGCAGGTCGCGGCCGCCACGCCGGCCCGGAAGAAGGGGTGATCCCGTCGTGGGACAGAAGGTCAACCCGCACGGGTTCCGCCTCGGTATCACGACCGAGCACAGCAGCCGGTGGTTCGCCGACAGCACGCGCTCTGGTCAGCGCTACCGCGACTACGTCAAGGAAGACGTCGCGATCCGGCGGATGATGAGCAAGGGCATGGAGCGTGCGGGCATCGCCCGGGTCGACATCGAGCGCACCCGCGACCGGGTCCGGGTGGACATCCACACCGCCCGGCCGGGAATCGTGATCGGGCGTCGAGGGGCCGAGGCCGACCGCATCCGCGGCGACCTCGAGAAGCTCACCGGCAAGCAGGTCCAGCTGAACATCCTCGAGGTCAAGAACCCCGAGATCGACGCCCAGCTCGTAGCGCAGGGCGTCGCCGAGCAGCTGTCGAGCCGCGTGTCCTTCCGCCGCGCCATGCGCAAGGCCATGCAGTCGGCCCTCAAGGCCGGCGCGAAGGGCATCCGGGTGCAGTGCTCCGGCCGCCTCGGCGGCGCAGAGATGAGCCGCTCGGAGTTCTACCGCGAGGGCCGGGTGCCGCTGCACACGCTGCGCGCCAACATCGACTTCGGCTTCTACGAGGCGCGGACCACCTTCGGCCGCATCGGTGTGAAGGTCTGGATCTACCGCGGTGACGTCGTCGGCGGCCGCGCCGAGCGGGAGGCTGCCGCCGCGGCTGCCGCCGTACGCGCTCCGCGCCGCCCCGTCCGCAGCCGCGGCGAGGCTCCCGTCGAGACAGCCGAGCTGGTGATCGACCCGGTCGAGCTCGCGGAGGCAGAGGCGGAGATCGCTGAGTCGGCCGTCCCGGTCACCGCTGAGCCGCCCACTGCCGAGGAAGGGGCCTGAGCCATGTTGGTTCCTCGACGTCTCAAGCATCGCAAGCAGCACCACCCTGGGCGCTCGGGCGCGAGCAAGGGCGGCAACGCGATCGCATTCGGCGAGTACGCGATCCAGGCCCTCGAGCCGGCCTATGTCACCAACCGGCAGATCGAGGCCGCTCGTATCGCCATCACCCGCCACATCCGCCGTGGCGGCAAGGTCTGGATCACGATCTACCCGGACCGCCCGATCACGAAGAAGCCGGCCGAGACGCGGATGGGCTCGGGGAAGGGCTCGCCGGAGTGGTGGGTCGCGAACGTGAAGCCCGGCCGAGTGATGTTCGAGCTCAGCTACCCGAACGAGAAGGTGGCGCGTGAGGCGCTGCTGCGGGCTGCGCACAAGCTGCCCATGAAGTGCCGCATCCTCAAGCGCGAGGCAGGTGAGGTGTGATGGCCGGCCCGGGAGTGGCCGAGCTGCGCGAGCTCGAGCCAGACGAACTGGTCACCAAGCTGCTGGAGGCCAAGCAGGAGCTGTTCAACCTCAAGTTCCAGTCAGCCACCGGCCAGCTGGAGAACCACGGCCGGCTCCGTGCGGTCCGACGGGAGATCGCACGGATCTACACGATCATGCGCGAGCGCGAGCTCGGCATCATTTCGTTCGAGGGCGGCGCTGAATGAGCGCCGACGGCCCGACTGACGAGAAGGACACTGTGAGCACCAGCAGCACCGCCGCGCGCGGGTTCCGCAAGACCCGCGAGGGCCTCGTGGTCAGCGACAAGATGGACAAGACCGTCGTCGTCGCCGTCGAGGACCGGGTCAAGCACCCCCTGTACGGCAAGGTCATCCGCCGCACGAACAAGCTCAAGGCGCACGACGAGGCGAACACGGCCGGCGTGGGCGACCGCGTCCTCCTCATGGAGACCCGGCCCCTCTCGGCGACCAAGCGCTGGCGGGTCGTCGAGATCCTCGAGAAGGCCAAGTAGGACCAGGAGACAGACGTGATCCAGCAGGAGTCGCGACTTCGGGTCGCCGACAACACGGGTGCCAAGGAGTTGCTGTGCATCCGCGTGCTCGGCGGCTCCGGTCGCCGCTACGCCGGCATCGGCGATGTCATCGTGGCCACCGTCAAGGACGCCATCCCCGGTGGCAACGTCAAGAAGGGCGAGGTCGTCAAGGCGGTCGTCGTGCGCACCGTGAAGGAGCGCCGCCGCCCCGATGGCTCGTACATCAAGTTCGACGAGAACGCCGCGGTGATCCTGCGCCAGGACGGCGAGCCGCGCGGCACGCGCATCTTCGGCCCGGTGGGCCGCGAGCTGCGCGACAAGCGGTTCATGCGGATCATCTCCCTCGCCCCGGAGGTGCTCTGAGCCATGGCCAAGATGCGGATCAGGAAGGGCGACACCGTCCTCGTCATCTCCGGCAAGGACAAGGGGCTGACGGGCAAGGTCATCGCCGCTTACCCGGAGACAAACCGGGTCATCGTCGAGGGGATCAACCGGATCAAGAAGCACACCAAGGTCGGGCAGACCGCCCGTGGGACCAAGACCGGCGGGATCATCACGCAGGAGGCCCCCATCGACGCCTCCAACGTGCAGCTGGTCGTCGAGGTCAACGGCCAGCGCGTCGGGACCCGGACCGGCGTGCGCGTCGACGAGCACGGCAACCGGCTGCGGGTCTCGCGTCGGACCGGTGAGGACATCTGATGACGACGACCACCGCACCGGCGCGCGCCCTGCCGCGGCTCAAGCAGCGTTACCGTGAGGAGATCGCGCCTGGCCTGCGCGAGGAGTTCGGCTACCCCAACATCATGCAGGTGCCCGGTCTCACCAAGATCGTGGTCAACATGGGCGTGGGCGACGCCGCTCGCGACTCCAAGCTGATCGAGGGCGCTGTCCGCGACCTGGCCGCGATCACCGGCCAGAAGCCCACCGTGACCAAGGCCCGCAAGTCGATCGCGCAGTTCAAGCTGCGGGAGGGGCAGCCGATCGGCGCGCACGTCACCTTGCGCGGCGACCGGATGTGGGAGTTCCTCGACCGGTTGCTGTCGATCGCGCTGCCCCGCATCCGTGACTTCCGCGGCCTCTCGCCGCGGCAGTTCGACGGGCGCGGAAACTACACCTTCGGCCTCGTCGAGCAGTCGATGTTCCACGAGATCGACATCGACCGCATCGACAAGGTCCGGGGGATGGACATCACCGTGGTGACCACCGCGAAGACCGACGACGAGGGGCGGGCGCTTCTGCGTGCCCTCGGCTTCCCCTTTAAGGAGAACTGATCATGGCGAAGAAGGCCCTGATCAACAAGGCCAACGCGACCCCGAAGTTCAAGGTGCGGGCCTACACACGCTGCCAGCGGTGCGGGCGTCCCCACTCGGTGTACAAGAAGTTCGGGCTGTGCCGGATCTGCCTGCGGCAGATGGCGCACCGCGGCGAGCTCCCCGGTATCACCAAGAGCAGCTGGTAGACCCGATCCGCCACCCACCGACGTCGCAGGTCCCACCCGGATACCACGACGAGAGAGGCCACCGGCCGACATGACCATGACCGACCCCATCGCGGACATGCTGACCCGCATCCGCAACGCAAACGCGGCCTATCACGACGCGGTCAGCATGCCCTCGAGCAAGATCAAGACGCACATCGCGGAGATCCTCCAGCAGGAGGGCTACATCGCCAGCTGGAAGGTCGAGGACGGCGAGGGCATCGGCTCCACGCTCGTCGTCGGGCTGAAGTACGGGCCCAACCGCGAGCGTTCGATCGCCGGCGTGCGCCGGATCAGCAAGCCGGGCCTGCGGGTGTACGCGAAGTCAACGGCTCTGCCGCGCGTGCTGGGCGGTCTCGGGGTGGCGATCATCTCCACCTCCACGGGGCTGCTCACCGACCGGCAGGCGGCCAAGAGAGGCGTGGGCGGGGAAGTCCTCGCCTACGTGTGGTGAGGGGCGGCACATGTCACGCATCGGACGACTTCCCATCACCATCCCCTCGGGCGTCGAGGTCTCCATCGACGGCCAGGACGTCACCGTGAAGGGACCCAAGGGCACCCTCACCCACACCGTCGCCACGCCCATCCAGGTGGCCCGAGAGGACGACGTGCTGACCGTCACGCGCCCGGATGACGAGCGGCAGAGCCGGGCGCTGCACGGTCTCTCGCGGACCCTCGTGGCCAACATGGTCCAGGGGGTGACCCAGGGGTACTCCAAGACCCTCGAGATCGTCGGCGTCGGTTACCGGGTCACCGCCAAGGGGTCCGACCTGGAGTTCGCGCTCGGCTTCAGCCACCCGGTAGTGGTACCGGCCCCCGAGGGCATCAGCTTCGCTGTCGAGACGCCGACCCGCTTCACCGTGTCCGGCATCGACAAGCAGCAGGTGGGCGAGGTGGCGGCCAACATCCGCAAGCTGCGCAAGCCCGACCCCTACAAGGGCAAGGGCGTCAGGTACGCCGGCGAGGTCATCCGGCGCAAGGTCGGAAAGGCTGGGAAGTAGCCATGACCGTCGGTGTGAAGCTCAGCGGTACGCGGACCGGCCGCGATGTGCTGGCCCGCAAGCGCCGCCACATCCGGGTGCGCAAGAAGGTGTCGGGTACGCCGGCCCGGCCGCGGCTGGTGGTCACGCGCTCCTCCAGGCACGTCTTCGTCCAGGTCGTCGACGACGTCGCGGGCACCACGCTCGCCTCGGCGTCGACCATGGAGGCCGACCTCCGCGCCGCGAGCGGCGACAAGACCGCGAAGGCGCGCAAGGTGGGCACGCTGGTGGCCGAGCGCGCCCGCTCCGCCGGCGTCGAGTCGGTCGTCTTCGACCGGGGCGGCAACCGCTACCACGGGCGCATCGCCGCCCTCGCGGACGCGGCCCGCGAGGCGGGGCTGGACTTCTGATGTCGCACCGCTACACGAGCACCAGCCACACGAGCACCAGCCACACGAGCAGCAACTCGAGAACCATCCACACGAGCAGCATCCACACGAGCCGGGAAGAGGACGTCTGATGGCAGGGACCCAGCGCCGAGGAGGCAGCGGGGGTGGCGAGCGCCGAGACCGTCGCGACGACCGTCGCGCCGGAGCCGGTGAGAAGACCGCGTACCTGGAGCGCGTCGTCGCCATCAACCGGGTCGCCAAGGTGGTCAAGGGCGGCCGCCGATTCAGCTTCACGGCCCTCGTCGTCGTCGGCGACGGGGACGGGACGGTCGGCGTGGGCTACGGCAAGGCCAAGGAGGTCCCCGCGGCGATCGCCAAGGGCGTCGAGGAGGCCAAGAAGCACTTCTTCAAGGTGCCGCGCATCCAGGGGACGATCCCGCACCCCGTCCAGGGTGAGAAGGCCGCGGGCGTCGTCCTGCTCCGTCCGGCCAGCCCCGGTACGGGAGTCATCGCCGGCGGCCCGGTGCGCGCGGTCCTGGAGTGCGCGGGCATCCACGACGTGCTGAGCAAGTCGCTGGGGTCCGACAACGCGATCAACGTCGTGCACGCGACGGTGGCCGCCCTGCACGGCCTGGAGCGCCCGGAGACGGTGGCGGCCCGGCGCGGCCTGCCGCTGGAGCAGGTCGCACCGCCGGCGCTGCTGCGCGCCCGTGCCTCGGGAGGTTCCTGACATGGGACGCCTCAAGGTCACCCAGGTCCGTTCGGAGATCGGGGGCAAGCGCAACCAGCGCGAGACCCTGCGCAGCCTCGGGCTCAAGCGCATCGGCGACGTGGTCGTCAAGGAGGACCGCCCGGAGATCCGGGGCATGGTCCACACCGTGACCCACCTCGTCGCCGTCGAGGAGGTCGACTGACATGCCGCTCAAGGTCCACCACCTTCGCCCCGCCCCCGGGGCGAAGACCGCAAAGACCCGCGTCGGGCGCGGGCAGGGCTCGAAGGGCAAGACCGCTGGGCGCGGCACGAAGGGCACGAAGGCCCGCTACCAGGTGCCCGACCGCTTCGAGGGCGGCCAGATGCCCCTGCACATGCGCCTGCCCAAGCTGCGGGGCTTCAAGAACCCGTTCCGTCTCGAGTACCAGGTCGTCAACGTGGCCGCTCTCGAGTCGCTGTTCCCTGAGGGTGGCGCCGTCGGCGTCGACGACCTCGTCGCCAAGGGAGCGGTCCGCAAGGACTCGCTGGTCAAGGTGCTCGGACAGGGGGACCTGACCGTGGCCCTCGACGTCACCGCCCACGCGTTCTCCGCCGCTGCCAAGGACAAGATCGTCGCGGCTGGAGGCAGCGCGACCGAGCTCTGAGGCGCGTCCCCCGCCCGCCCGGCAGCGGGGCCGGGGGCGCGTCGGCTGTTAGTCTCGATCCGCTCGGAACGCACCCGGGACCCGGACCGCCACGGCCCGGGTCCAGCCCAGGAGGACCTACGTGCTCACCGCGTTCGCCCAGGCGTTCCGCACGCCCGACCTGCGGCGGAAGCTGCTGTTCACGCTGTTCATCATCACGATCTTCCGGTTCGGCTCGCACATCCCGACCCCGGGCGTCGACTACGGCAATGTCCAGACCTGCCTGGGCCAGGTGGCTGACAACGGCCTGTACAACATCGTCAACCTGTTCAGCGGTGGGGCGCTCCTGCAGCTGTCGGTGTTCGCGCTGGGGATCATGCCGTACATCACGGCGAGCATCATCGTCCAGCTGCTGACGGTGGTGATCCCGCGCTTCGAGACCCTCAAGAAGGAGGGCCAGGCCGGGACCGCCAAGCTGACCCAGTACACCCGCTACCTCACCGTCGGCCTGGCCGTCCTGCAGTCGACCGCGCTGGTGGCGATCGCGCGCTCCACGGGCGCGCTGTTCCAGAACTGCTCGCTGCCGCTGGTGCCGAACGACAGCTGGTACGTCCTGGCGGTCATGGTCATCACGATGACGGCCGGAACCGCGGTGATCATGTGGCTCGGCGAGCTCATCACCGATCGCGGCATCGGCAACGGCATGTCACTGCTGATCTTCACCTCGATCATCGCTCGCTTCCCCGCCCAGCTCTGGTCGATCGAGCAGACCAAGAACGCCTTCACCTTTGCGATGGTGCTGCTGCTCGGCCTCGTGCTCGTGACCGCCGTCGTCTTCGTCGAACAGGCGCAGCGACGCATCCCGGTGCAGTACGCCAAGCGCATGATCGGCCGGCGGATGTACGGCGGCTCGTCGACCTACTTGCCGATCAAGGTGAACCAGGCCGGCGTCATCCCCGTCATCTTCGCCTCGTCCCTGCTCTACATCCCGACCCTCGCCGTCAACCTGTCGAGCAACAAGACCTCGAGCTGGGCGACCTTCGTCCAGCGGACCTTCGTCAAGGGCGACCACCCGCTCTACATCCTCACGTTCTTCGTGCTGATCGTGTTCTTCACCTACTTCTACGTCGCGATCACGTTCAACCCCGACGAGGTCGCCGACAACATGAAGAAGTACGGCGGGTTCGTGCCCGGCATCCGGACCGGCCGGCCCACGGCGGAGTACCTCGACTACGTCTTGTCTCGGCTGACCTTCCCGGGCTCCCTCTACCTCGCCACGATCGCGATCATCCCGCTCGCGGCGCTCGCCTTCGTGGGCGCCTCGGCCCAGTTCCCGTTCGGCGGTACCAGCATCCTGATCATCGTCGGCGTCGGGCTGGACACCGTGAAGCAGATCGAGTCGCAGCTCCAACAGCGCAACTACGAAGGGTTCCTCCGCTGATGCGCCTGGTGCTGCTCGGCCCGCCCGGGGCGGGCAAGGGGACGCAGGCCGCCGTGGTCGCCGCCCGGTTGGGGATCCCGGCCATCTCGACCGGCGACATCTTCCGGAGCAACGTCGCCGGCGGCACGCAGCTGGGGCTGCAGGCGAAGGCGTACATGGACCGCGGTGACTACGTCCCGGACAGCGTGACCAACGCGATGGTCCGCGACCGGCTGTCCCAGCCCGACGCCGCCGAGGGCTTTCTGCTGGACGGCTATCCCCGGACGACGGCTCAGGTGGCCGAGCTGGACGCCATGCTGGCCGAGGCCGGCACCGGCCTCGACCGGGTCGTCGAGCTCACGGTCGACCTCGACGAGGTGGTCGATCGGCTGCTGCTGCGGGCCAAGGAGCAGGGGCGCAGCGACGACACCGAGGAAGTGATCCGGCGTCGGCTCGACGTTTACGCCGCGGAGACCGCCCCGCTGGCGCAGGCGTACGCCGCGCACGGCCTGCTCGTCGAGGTCGACGGCATGGGAGCCATCGAAGACGTGACCAAGCGCGTGCTCGACGCCCTCGGCAGGTGAGACTCGCATGGCACGGCGGAGGCATCCGGTGATCCAGCTGAAGTCCCGTGGCCAGGTCGAGCAGATGCGCCGTGCCGGCGTCGTGGTCGCGGAGGCGCTGGAGCTGCTGCGCGAGGCGGTTCGGCCGGGCGTCACCACGGCCGAGCTCGATGCGGTCGCCGAGGAGCACATCCGCGGACGGGGCGCCGTCCCGTCGTTCCTCGGCTACCACGGCTTCCCGGCCACCATCTGCGCCAGCGTCAACGACGAGATCGTCCACGGGATACCCGGCGACCGGGTCCTTCGCGCGGGCGACATCGTGTCCCTCGACTGCGGCGCGATCGTCGATGGCTGGCACGGCGACGCGGCGGTGACCGTCCCGGTGGGGACCGTCGCGCCCGAGCTGGCCGAGCTGGTGGCCGTGACCGAGGCAGCGCTCTGGCACGCCTTCGCCTCGGTCCGCCTCGGTGGACGCCTCAGTGACATCGGCCACGCCGTGGAGAGCTACGTGCGCTCCCGCGGGACGTATGGGATCGTCGAGGAGTACGTCGGCCACGGCATCGGCACCGAGATGCACCAGGACCCGAACGTGCCCAACTACGGGCGCGGCGGGCGTGGGCCGGAGCTCGTCGAGGGCCTGGTGCTGGCCGTCGAGCCGATGGTCAACCTGGGCTCGCGGCACACCCGCCAGCTCGCCGACGGGTGGACGGTCGTCACCCAGGACGGTTCGCCCTCGGCTCACTTCGAGCACACCTTCACCCTGACCCCGGACGGGCCCTGGGTGCTCACGGCGCTGGACGGCGGCCGGGCCCGGCTGGAGGCCCTCGGCGTCAGCGTGCCGGCGTACGCGGCCTAGCCCGTTTGGCGTTCACCGCCCGGCCTGACGTAGACTTGCCCCTCGGCTCGATGTCGGCCGCGCTCTGGCGCGCCTGCGGCAGCTTTCCCGCTCCCGACGACGCTGAGCCAGGTCGCGACCCATCAATCACCACATCAGTACCAGCACACCAGTGGCACCACACGAGCAGCACCAGCACATCAGCAACCAACAGCAGGACGCCCCGGGATCCCCGGTGGCGGGAGAAGCGCGGAGGACATGCCGAAGAAAGACGGCGCCATCGAGATCGAGGGCTCGGTCGTCGAGTCGCTCCCCAACGCGATGTTCCGGGTCGAGCTGGCCAACGGCCACAAGGTCCTGGCTCACATCAGCGGCAAGATGCGACAGCACTACATCCGAATCCTCCCGGAGGACCGGGTCGTCGTGGAGCTGAGCCCCTACGACCTCACCCGGGGTCGGATCGTCTACCGGTACAAGTGAGCCAGCCAGAGGCCCCCGAACGAGTCGAGGAAGTCCCGACCCCATGAAGGTCAACCCGAGCGTCAAGAAGATCTGTGACAAGTGCAAGGTGATCCGCCGGCACGGGCGGGTCATGGTGATCTGCGAGAACCCCAGGCACAAGCAGCGCCAGGGGTGACCCCCGGCCACCGGCGCACCAGCGCCGGCGGCCGAGCCCGCGGCTCCCGACCCCCGACCGCCTCGCCAGGGCGTTCGGGACGCCACCCCCGCGACGTCGGGCGGGGACCCACCTGGGCGGTGGGGACCGGAGCCGTACGACACCGACGGGCACGACCGTCCCAGGGACAAGGATGTCAGCGACAACCCGGTCGCTGACGACAGGAAGGCACACCGCCCGCATGGCACGTCTCGTCGGAGTCGACCTGCCGCGCGACAAGCGCGTCGAGGTCGCTCTCACCTACATCTTCGGCATCGGCCGCACCCGCGCCCAGCAGACGCTGGCCGCGACCGGCATCAACCCCGACACCCGCGTCAAGGACCTCAGCGACGACGACGTCGTCCACCTGCGCGACCACATCGAGGCCAACTACCGCGTCGAGGGCGACCTGCGCCGCGAGGTGGCCGCCGACATCAAGCGCAAGGTCGAGATTGGCTGCTACCAGGGCCTACGGCACCGCCGCGGGCTCCCGGTCCACGGTCAGCGCACCCACACCAACGCCCGGACCCGCAAGGGGCCGCGCCGGGCCATCGCCGGCAAGAAGAAGGTCGGCAAGAAGTAGCCCCCTCCCGTTCCAGGCCGCCACGGACAGTGCGTCGGCGGGAGCGGGTCCCCTCAGCCGAGCCGACCTCAGAAGAAGAGAGAGCATGCCTCCGAAGAGCCGCACCGCGGGTGCCAAGAAGGTTCGCCGCAAGGAGAAGAAGAACGTGGCGCACGGCCACGCGCACATCAAGAGCACGTTCAACAACACGATCGTCTCGATCACCGACCCGCAGGGGAACGTGATCTCGTGGGCCTCGGCCGGCCACGTGGGCTTCAAGGGCTCGCGCAAGAGCACGCCGTTCGCCGCCCAGATGGCTGCCGAGGCGGCCGCGCGCCGGGCTCAGGAGCACGGCATGAAGAAGGTCGACGTCTTCGTCAAGGGTCCAGGGTCCGGCCGGGAGACCGCGATCCGCTCACTGCAGGCCACCGGCCTGGAGGTGGGCTCGATCCAGGACGTCACCCCCTCGCCGCACAACGGCTGCCGTCCCCCCAAGCGCCGCCGCGTCTGAGCAGGAGAGAGCGAACACCATGGCCCGTTACACCGGCGCGGACTGCAAGCGTTGCCGCCGCGAGAAGATGAAGCTGTTCCTCAAGGGTGCCAAGTGCGAGTCGCCCAAGTGCCCGATCGAGATCCGCCCCTATCCACCGGGCGAGCACGGTCGAGGCCGCAGCAAGGACAGCGAGTACCTGCTGCAGAAGCGTGAGAAGCAGAAGTGCGCCCGCATCTACGGCGTCCTCGAGAAGCAGTTCCGCGGCTACTACGAAGAGGCGAACCGCCGTCAGGGCAAGACCGGTGAGAACCTGCTGCGCATCCTCGAGTCGCGGTTGGACAACGTCGTCTACCGGGCCGGCTTCGCCAAGTCACGGGACATGGCGCGCCAGGTCGTGCGCCACGGCCACATCACGGTCAACGGCCACAAGGTCGACATCCCCAGCTACCGCGTGAGCGAGAACGACATCGTCGAGGTCAGGCAGTCCTCCCTCGAGCTGACCCCGTTCATCATCGCCCGCGCCGAGGCCGGCGAGCGGACCGTCCCGGCCTGGCTGGAGGTGATCCCGAACCGGATGCGGGTGCTGGTGCACTCCCTGCCAGCGCGGCAGGTGATCGACACCCCTGTCCAGGAGCAGCTGATCGTCGAGCTCTACAGCAAGTGAAGGACGTCCTCCAGGAGAGGACGGGCACGGCCCCCGGGCGGTCGGATGCCGGTCAGGGGAGCACGGACGCGACGTCATATGGCGGACGTCGCCGGAAGGACATCGGACACCCATGCTCATCGCACAGCGTCCCACCCTCGTCGAGGAGCAGGTCGACGAGTTCCGCTCGCGGTTCGTCATCGAGCCGCTCGAGCCGGGCTTCGGCTACACCCTCGGGAACTCCATGCGGCGCACGCTGCTGTCCTCCATCCCCGGTGCGGCGGTCACCTCGATCCGCATCGACGGAGTCCTGCACGAGTTCACGACCGTGCCGGGCGTCAAGGAGGACGTCACTGACCTCATCCTCAACATCAAGGAGCTCGTGGTGAGCTCCGAGCACGACGAGCCCGTCGTGATGTACCTGCGCAAGCAGGGCCCGGGCGTGGTCACCGCTGCGGACATCGCGCCCCCGGCGGGTGTCGAGGTGCACAATCCCGAGCTGCACCTCGCCACGCTGAACGCCAAGGGCAAGCTCGAGATGGAGCTGACCGTGGAGCGCGGCCGCGGCTATGTCTCGGCGGTGCAGAACAAGCAGGCCGGCCAGGAGATCGGCCGGATCCCGGTCGACTCGATCTACAGCCCGGTGCTCAAGGTGACGTACAAGGTCGAGGCGACCCGCGTCGAGCAGCGGACCGACTTCGACCGCCTGGTCATCGACGTCGAGACCAAGCGCAGCCTGACCCCCCGGGACGCGGTCGCCAGCGCCGGCAAGACCCTGGTCGAGCTGTTCGGCCTGGCCCGCGAGCTCAACGTCGAGGCTGAGGGCATCGACATGGGTCCGTCACCGACCGACGCCGCGCTCGCCGCCGACCTCGCGCTCCCGATCGAGGAGCTCGAGCTGACCGTGCGGTCCTACAACTGCCTGAAGCGTGAGGGCATCCACACGGTCGGGGAGCTCGTCGCGCGCAGCGAGGCCGACCTGCTCGACATCCGCAACTTCGGTGCGAAGTCGATCGATGAGGTCAAGGCCAAGCTGCACTCGATGGGCCTGGCGCTCAAGGACAGCCCTCCCGGGTTCGACCCCGGGCTGGCGGTGGACAGCTACTTCGACGACGACGACCGGTCCTACGCCGAGGACGAGCAGCTCTGAGCCCGCGCCCCGGGCGCTCCCGAGACGTGGAGCGCCCGGGCGGCTATCCGCCTCGTCCGACCCCTCCGCGCCACCTCGACAGGAGCACGACACATGCCCACCCCCACCAAGGGTCCGCGTCTCGGCGGCGGCCCCGCACACGAGCGCCTCATGCTGGCCAACCTGGCCACGGCGCTCTTCGAGCGTGGCCGGATCACCACCACGGAGGCCAAGGCCAAGCGGTTGCGACCGCTCGCCGAACGCCTCATCACCTTCGCCAAGCGCGGTGACCTCGCCTCCCGGCGCCGGGTCCTCACCGTCGTGCGGGACAAGGACGTCGTCCACACGCTGTTCGCCGAGATCGGGCCCCGCTACGCGAACCGCCCCGGTGGCTACACCCGTATCGTGAAGGTCGGCCCGCGCAAGGGTGACAACGCCCCGATGGCGGTCATCGAGCTCGTCGAGGAGCTGACGGTCCAGCAGGCTGCGGTCGGCGAGGCCGAAGCCGCGACCAAGCGCGCGTCGCGGACCCGACCCGCCAAGAAGGCCGCCGCCGCCGACCACGCGGCTCCCGCCGCTGCCGAACCGGCGGCTGCCGCCGCTGGCGAGGCGGAGGCCCAGGAGACCGCGCCGCAGGAGCCGACCCCGGCTGGCACCGCTGAGAGTGGCACCACTGAGACCGGCGCCGCTGAGAGCGACATCGCGGAGTCCGAGCGCGAGGTCGAGGACGAGGGCCCGGGCCAGGAGAGCGCCGAGACCGCGCCCGAGTCGGGCGCGGAGGAGGCCGAGGCAGCCGCTCCCGCCGAGGGCGAGGGCGGCCCCGGGGCCTGAGCACGCGCCGGGTGGCCGACGTGCTCGCCGACCCCGTGGTCAGGCTGCGCCTCGACCTCGGCTACGACGGCACGGACTTCGCAGGCTGGGCGCGACAACCAGGCCTGCGGACAGTCCAGGCGGTCCTCGAGGAGGCGCTGGCCCGTGCACTGCGCCGGCCGGATCCGGTGACCGTCGTGGTCGCCGGGCGGACCGACGCCGGCGTGCACGCCCGCGCGCAGGTCGCCCACGTCGACGTACCGGCCGGCACGTCGGTCGAGGACCTCGCGGGTCTCCCGCGCCGGCTCGCGGGGCTGCTGCCGCCGGACGTACGGGTCCGCTCGGTCCAGCCGGCGCCCGCCGGCTTCGACGCGCGCTTCGCGGCACTGTGGCGGCGCTACGTCTACCGAGTCTGCGACGAGCCGGCGGGGCCCGACCCGCTGCATCGTCGCGAGGTCCTGGCCTACGGCCGCCCGCTCGACCTGGGCCGGCTGCGAGCGGCGTCCGCGCCGCTGGTGGGTCTGCACGACTTCGCCGCGTTCTGCCGGCGACGAGCGGGCGCGACCACGGTCCGGACCCTGCTCGAGCTGGCGTGGGCCCGGGCTGCGGACGGGACCGTCGAGGCCACCGTGCGCGCGGACGCCTTCTGCCACTCGATGGTGCGATCCCTGGTGGGCGCGCTCCTCCCCGTCGGTTCCGGTACCCGGCCGTCTGGATGGCCGGCCGAGATCCTGGCGGGCGGCGTACGGCCGAGCAGCGTGCACGTCGCTCCCGCCCATGGCCTCACCCTCGAGGAGGTGGCCTACCCGCCCGAGGCCGAGCTCGCCGCCCAGGCGGCCGCTGCTCGCCGGCGTCGCGAGCCGGTGGACTGAGCGCGCCCAGGCGCCGGTCGACATCTCGTCCGGGGGTCGTCTCCGCACAATGCGGGTGCTCCATCCGCCCAGGAACGGGGAGGATGTCCCCCCGTGGGACACGTCGACCTGAACAAGGTGTCGTACGTCCTCGCGGACGGACGCGTACTGCTCGACGAGATCACCTTCCGGGTCGGCGAGGGCGCGAAGGTCGCCCTCGTGGGCGCCAACGGCGCGGGCAAGACGACGCTGCTGCGCATCATCAGCGGTGATCTCCACCCGAGCAGCGGGGCCGTGACGATGAGCGGCGGCCTGGGGGTGATGCGCCAGTTCGTCGGCAGCGTCCGGGACGACAGCAGCGTGCGAGACCTGCTCCTGTCCGTCGCGCCGCCACGGGTTCGATCCGCGGCCGCCGTCCTGGAACGTACCGAGCTCGCGATGATGGACGCCGACGACGAACGCACCCAGATGCGCTACGCCCAGGCACTGTCGGACTGGGCCGACGCCGGCGGTTACGACATCGAGGTGCTGTGGGACGTCTGCTGCACGCAGGCGTTGGGGGTGCCCTACTCTCGCGCGCAGTACCGGGAGGTCCGCACCCTGTCCGGTGGGGAGCAGAAGCGAATCGTCCTCGAGGCGCTGCTGCGGGGACCGGATGAGGTGCTGCTGCTCGACGAGCCGGACAACTACCTCGACGTACCGGGCAAGCGCTGGCTGGAAGAGGAGCTGCGGGCGTCTCCGAAGACGGTGCTGTTCGTCTCGCACGACCGCGAGCTGCTTGCCCAGACCGCCGGCCGGGTCATCACCGTGGAGCTCGGCGCTGCCGGTAACACCGCGTGGGTGCACGGGGGCGGATTCGCGACCTACCACGACGCCCGCCGGGAGCGCTTCTCGCGCCTGGACGAGCTGCGGCGCCGCTGGGACGAGGAGCACGCCAAGCTCAAGGCGCTCGTACTGATGTACAAGCAGAAGGCTGCCTACAACGACGGGATGGCGAGCCGCTATCAGGCGGCGATGACCCGCCTGGCCAAGTTCGAGGAGGCGGGACCGCCCCAGGCGCTCCCGCGCGAGCAGAGCCTGTCCATGCGGCTGCGGGGCGGGCGTACGGGCAAGCGGGCGGTCGTGTGCGAGGGCCTGGAGCTCACCGGCCTGATGCGACCCTTCGACCTCGAGGTCTTCTACGGGGAGCGCATCGGGATCCTCGGCTCGAACGGCTCCGGCAAGTCGCACTTCCTGCGTCTGCTCGCCCGGGGCGGGTCCGACCCGGACGTGGAGCACCGACCGGTCGACGACGTGCCCATCGCCCCGGTCGCCCATGCGGGTCGCGCCAGGCTCGGTGCTCGGGTGCGCCCCGGGTGGTTCGCCCAGACCCACGAGCACCCGGAGCTCATCGGGCGGACCTTGCTCGAGATCTTGCACCGTGGCGACTCCCACCGCGCCGGGATGGCCCGCGAGGAGGCGTCGCGGGCCCTGGACCGCTACGAGCTGGCTCGCGCGGCGGAGCAGACCTTCGAGTCCCTCTCCGGCGGGCAGCAGGCCAGGCTGCAGATCCTGCTGCTGGAGCTCGGCGGTGCCACGCTGCTGCTGCTGGACGAGCCCACCGACAACCTCGACCTGGAGAGCGCCGAGGCCCTGGAAGAAGGTCTCGCTGCCTATCAGGGCACGGTGCTCGCGGTGACCCACGACCGCTGGTTCGCGCGCGGGATGGATCGCTACCTGGTCTTCGGGGCCGACGGCGAGGTCTACGAGTCCGACGGCGCAGTCTGGGACGAGACGCGCGTGCGCCGCTCCCGATAGGCCTCGCGGCCGGCGCACTTCGGCAGGCACCATGGAGGAGTGCTGAGGTGGCTGCGCGGCAGCATGCAGGGCAGCGCCGGTGCGGCCGGCGCGGCATTCGACGCCGTCGGCAGTGTGTTCGACCCCGGCGTGGCCCGGGCCAGGGAGCTGCTCGAGCAGGAGAAGCGCAAGGTCGTCCAGGCTCCGTCGCCGGGTGAGGACTTCTTCCGCACGGGAGTGATCCGGCTGCGCCGGTCGCCCCCTGCGGAGGCGTCCCGGGATGTCAAGGATGCTTGACATGATGTAGATGTCAAGCATCCTTGACATCGTGCGGAACGACGTCCGACAGCTGCGAGTCGACACGGACCTGTCGCAGGCCGACCTGGGCGCAGCCCTCGGCGTCTCCCGCCAGACCGTGAACGCGATCGAGACAGGCAGGTACAGCCCGTCGCTCCCGCTCGCGATCCAGATCGCCCGATTCTTCGGGCGCAGCGTCGAGGAGGTCTTCCATCTCGACTGACGCACAGCCCGGCCACCGAGACGGAGTGCGCCGGCTGGCCCTCGGCCTCGGCGCGGTGAACCGCTCGCGGTGGACCGTTCCGGTCTGCGCCCTGCTGTTCGGGGCGTTCATGCCCGTCGTCGAGCTGGTCCAGGGGGACCCCGTCGCGGGCGTGGTCCTCTTGGCGATCATGGTGGGCTACGGCGCGCTGCTGGTGGCCGGCAGCCGTGGCTCGGAGACGGTGTCGCTGCTCCGGGGCGAGACGCCTGACGAGCGGGCCGCCTGGATCCAGCTGCCGCGGCCCAGCTGACCTGTTACGTGCTGATCCTGGTCCTCGTGGCCGGCTCGGTCGGGTGCCTCATCACTGGCAGCGACGCCCTCACCATCTGGTCGCGGCTCAGCGCGCTGGCCGGCTTGACCTACCTCGCCGGCATGGTGTGGTTGCGGCGCAGCTCCTGACCCCGCTCGCGGATCGGCCGGACGGGTCCGCACGCGCGCTTTTGACCCCCTGAGCGGCGCTCGCGTATTCTCGGCTGCTGGCGCGTGGCGGCCCGTCCGCGTGCGCCCTGGGGTCAGCCGTAACTCCGGTGCCGACCCGACCACCCGAACCCGAGCGAAGGCCCAGCAGCGTGCGCACGTACAGCCCGAAGTCCGGCGACGTCCAGCGTCAGTGGTTCGTCATCGACGCCGACGACGTCGTGCTCGGCCGGCTGGCCGCGCAGGCGGCGACCTTGCTCCGCGGCAAGCACAAGACGATCTTCGCTCCCCACGTCGACACCGGGGACTTCGTGATCATCGTCAACGCGAGCAAGGTGGCGCTGACGGGTGACAAGCGCGAGCAGAAGATGGCCTACCGCCACTCCGGGCACCCGGGCGGGCTGACCGCGACGGCGTACAAGGACCTGCTGGCCACCAGCCCCGAGAAGGCGGTCGAGAAGGCCGTCAAGGGGATGCTCCCGCACAACAGCCTGGGCCGGCAGATGCTGTCCAAGCTCAAGGTGTACGCCGGCCCGGAGCACCCGCACCGGGCGCAGCAGCCGGTGCCGTTCACCATCACCCAGGTCGCGCAGTAGGCCACGGGAAGCCGAGAGAAAGAGGACCGTGGCGATGACGTCCGCGACCGACACCGACGACCTCGTCGACCTCGACGAGGAGCTTCTCGACGAAGAGGGCGAGGAGGCCTCGAGCGAGTACACCTCCTCCTCGCGCACCCCGGTGCGCACCCGCGAGGTGGTGACCGCTCCGGCCGGGGCGACGGGCCGTCGCAAGGAGGCGGTCGCCCGCGTCCGCATCGTGCCGGGCACCGGCCGCTGGCTGGTCAACGGCCGCACCCTCGAGGAGTACTTCCCCAACAAGGTCCACCAGCAGCTGGTCAACGACCCGTTCCGCGCTCTGGAGGCCGAGGGCCGCTTCGACGTCATCGCCCGCATCTCCGGGGGTGGCGTCTCTGGCCAGGCGGGCGCCCTGCGGCTCGGCATCGCCCGCTGCCTCAACGAGGTCGACGCCGAGGGGAACCGCCCGATCCTCAAGCGGGCCGGGTACCTCACACGCGACGCGCGGGTCAAGGAGCGCAAGAAGTACGGCCTCAAGAAGGCCCGCAAGGCGCCCCAGTACTCCAAGCGCTGACCGCGCGAGGCGAAGCGCGTGGCCGCTGACCGCCTGTTCGGCACCGACGGCGTCCGTGGTGTCGCCAACATCGACCTGACCGCCGAGCTGGCGCTCGACCTGTCCGTCGCCGCTGCCCACGTCCTCGCCGACGCCGGCGCCTTCGAGGGGCACCGGCCGGTCGCCGTTCTGGGTCGTGACCCGCGTGCGTCCGGGGAGTTCCTGAGCGCGGCTGTTGCTGCGGGCCTGGCCAGCGCCGGCGTCGACGTGCTCGACGTGGGGGTGCTGCCGACGCCGGCCGTCGCCTTCCTCACCGACGACCTGGGTGCCGACCTCGGGGTGATGATCTCCGCATCGCACAACCCGATGCCGGACAACGGCATCAAGGTCTTCGCTCGGGGCGGGATCAAGCTCGACGACGAGCTCGAGGACGCGATCGAACGGCGGATGCGCGAGCCCTGGGAGCGCCCGGTCGGCGCCGGGGTGGGCCGGATCCGGCCCTACGCCCAGGGCGCGGAGCGCTACCTGGAGTTCCTGGCGAAGGCGGCGCCCGTACGCCTCGACGGGCTCAGCGTCGTCGTCGACTGCGCCCACGGCGCCGCGTCCCTCATCGCCCCCGAGGCCCTGCGTCGCGCCGGCGCCGACGTCGTCGCGATCGCCGCCGAGCCCGACGGGCTGAACATCAACGACGGCGTCGGGTCGACCCACCTCGAGGCACTGCGCAAGGCCGTCGTCGAGAGCGGCGCCGACGCGGGGATCGCCCACGACGGGGACGCCGACCGTTGCCTCGCCGTGTCGGCTGACGGCAGCGTCGTGGACGGCGACCAGATCATGGCCGTGCTCGCCCTCGCCCGCCGCGCGGCCGGGACGCTGGCCCGCGACACCGTCGTGGTCACCGTGATGTCGAACCTGGGGTTCCGCCTCGCCATGGAGCGCGAGGGGGTCCACGTCGTCGAGACCGCGGTCGGCGACCGCTACGTGCTCGAGGCGATGCGCGCCGGCGGGTACGTCCTCGGCGGAGAGCAGTCCGGCCACGTCGTCATGCTCGACCACGCCACGACGGGGGATGGCGTGCTGACCGCCCTGAGCCTGCTCGGGCGGATGGCCGACACGAAACGTTCGTTGGCCGAGCTCGCCTCGGTCATGGAGCGGCTGCCGCAGGTACTGGTCAACGTGCGCGACGTCGACCGCGGCCGGGTCGAGACCGCGCCGGGACTGCTCGCGGCCCTCGCGCGGGCCGAAGCGCTGCTGGGCGGCCAGGGCAGGGTCCTGCTGCGGCCCAGCGGCACCGAGCCCGTGGTCCGGGTGATGGTCGAGGCGCCGACCGAGCTGGTCGCGCGCGAGGTGGCCGAGCAGCTCGCCGACGTCGTGCGCGTCGAGCTCGCGCTCGGCTGACGTCGGCTGACGTCAGTCCAAGGGCGAGCAGACGACGACGGCGATGGTGCGCTGGTCCGCGACGCGGCTCTCGTAGCTGCGGTAGTTGGCGATGAATGCCTTCGCGGTGGCCCACAGCTCCTCGCGTTCGGCGCCCTCGGCGATCCGGGCGCGGTAGCGCCCGCGCCGGCTGCGGAAGAGCAGCGTCACCTCGGGATCGGCTTCGACGTTGGACAGCCAGGCGGGATGTGACCGGCGGCCGAAGTTGGAGGCCATGAGGATGACGTCCTCGCCGCGGGAGAAGAACATCAGCGGCGTCGTCCGCGGCCGGCCTGACCGTGCCCCGGTCGTCGTGAGCAGCAGCAGCGGGGTTCCCGGCACGGAGCTCAGCCACGCTCCGGTCGCCGGGGTCAGCGTCGCGTCGATCCTCGGTGCCACCCGGGTGAGGTACCAGTAGCCGACCCGGTTGTTCGAGAGGGGCACCAGGATGCGCCGCCGCCAGGCCATCGACGCGGGGTCGACCGACGTGATGCGGGTCACCGCGCGCCGGTCGCGATGATCGAGGGGTCGGCCGCTACGGCGAGTGCGGTCAGCGCCATCGCGGCCGCACCCTCGAGCATGGTCTGGTCGCCCACCGGCGTGATGCACGCCGCGGCGAACTCGGGCTGGTGGTTGACCGCGGGCCAGGAGTGCACCGCCATGTCCGCGTGGATGGCCGGCACCAGCCGGCTCACGTTGCCGAAGTCGGTCGACCCGCCCATCTCGCTGCCCGCCGGGTCGGGCGTGTACGGCCGCCCGAGCGCCTCGCACGCCGCCGCGAAGGTCGCGACCAGCCCGGGGTGTGCGCGCACCGGGTCGTACACGAGCCCGACCGTGCG
>DATJPE010000013.1 GCA_035506535.1 Actinomycetes bacterium
CCGGCCCTCGACCAGACCGCTCGGCCCGGTCGGCCATGCGGCACTCACGTCCACCGGGCTCAGCCCGGCCAGGTGGCGCCCGGCGGCGGTGAAGGCGCGGATCGTGTCGACCAGGTACGGCACGTCCTGCGGACGTGGCCAGGTCGACAGCTTGACGGCGACGGTCCGGGTGCTGCGGTCCACGAGGACCATCTGGCCGTGGATCCCCAGGCACAGCAGTACGTCGCCGGACAGCCCTGGGGTGAACCAGAACTGGTTGCGGTACCAGCCGCCGATGAGGACCGAGTCGGAGTCCGACGAGGCGAAGGCGTGCCGGGTGTCCGCGTCGATGCGCCAGGAGTCGCGCAGCCACTGCTCCGGAACGATCGGCCGCCCGCTGACCCGGCCCTCGTCCATGAGCAGCTGCCCGAAGCGGGCCAGGTCGCGTGCCGTCGCGGACACGCCCCCGTCGTGGATCGCCGACCCGACGCCGTCGCAGGTGATGTCGGCGTCGAACTCGGCGCCCATCGGTGCCCAGATCAGCGTCGAGATCAGCTCGGCCATCCGGGTCCCGGCCGCACGCTCGCAGACCCAGCCGAGCATGTCGGTGTCCGCCGAGCGATAGACGAAGCCACCGCCGTGTGGGCCGTCGGACCCAAGCGTGGTCAGGTAGCGGTACATGCCGTGCGAGCTGTGCTCGTCGTCGGGTCGCCACCCCATGTGGCGTTCCATGACGCGCACCTCGGCCTCGGGGTCGAGGTAGGCCTCGCTGAAGGCCACGCCGGTGCGCATGTCGAGCAGGTTGCGGACCGTCGCGCCGTCATACCCGGAACCTTTGATCTCGGGCACGTAGTCGGTGACGGGAGCCTCGGTGTCCAGCCGGCCGTGGTCGGCGAGGATGCCCGCCACGCAGCCGACGATGGACTTCGACACCGACATCAGCAGGTGCGGCGACTCCGGGCGCATCCCACCGTAGTAGCGCTCCAGGACCACCCGACCGTCGTGGAGGACGACGACCGCGTCGGTCCACGTGTCGGCGAGGACCTCTTCGACCGTCGACCGGCCCGCGGCCAGGCGGGTCACACCTACCTCGTCCAGGGAGGGCGGGTTCGGGTGCCAGGGCAGCGTCCTCGGCTGCTGGCCTCGCGCGATCCGGTGGGTGGGGATGATCTCGCGAAGGTGCGTGAACGACCACCGGTTGAACGGCGGGTCCTGCCAGTTGGCCAGCGTCACCAGGGAGTCCGGGGCGGGCGGGAATCCCGCCATCAGGTCGTCGGCGCACATGTCACGACCAGTATCGGCCCTGGGGTCCCCTTCTTGAGGAAGCCCCCTGTGTGCTGCGCCACGTGTCCCTCGGCGTTCCCGAGCCTGACGTCGCTCCGTACGGGCGATCCGTCGTGACCGGTCGTGCGGTGGCTAGCCTTGGCGTGACCAGCCGGCCCTCATCCGCGTCCGGGCCTGGCGGAGGTGCTCGATGACGCAGGAGTCGGAGCCCGCGCAGAAGGTGCTGTTCCTCAACCCGCGGTCCGGGGGTGGCAGGGCGGGGCGCCTCCATCTGGCGAAGCGGTGCCGCGACCTGGGTGTGCGTCCGGTCGTCCTCGGTCCGACGGACGACCTGCGGCAGCTTGCCCAACAGGCGCTCGACGGCGGCGCAACCGTGCTCGGCATGGCCGGCGGCGACGGATCGCAGGCTGCCCTGGCATCGGTCGCGAGTCGCCACGCGATCCCTCTTGTCGTCGTGCCCACGGGGACGCGCAACCACTTCGCGCTGGACCTCGGCCTCGATCCCGACGACCCGACGGAGGCCCTCCAGGCGTTCGTCGACGGCGTGGACGTGACGGTCGACCTCGGCGAGGTGAACGGCCGTGGGTTCGTCAACAACGCGTCGGCTGGTATCTACGGGTCCATCGTCCAGTCGCCTGAGTATCGAGACGCGAAGCTGCGGACGAGTCTGGAGGCGTTGCCCGAGATGCTGGACCCGCGGCAGCCGGAGCCCGACCTGCGGTTCACCCTCCCGTCGGGGCAGCGGGCGAGGAGTGCCCAGGTGATCCTGGTGTCCAACAACCCCTACCGGCTCCCCGCGCCGCATGGGGCGGCGCGGCCGCGTCTGGACGGGGGAGTCCTCGGTGTGGTGGCGGTCATGCTGCCGCGGCTGAACGACGTCGACGCAGTCGCGCGTCTCGAGGGGGTCGGCGAACGGCGCCCCCCGCCCGGATTCGAGGAGTGGACGGCGCGGGAGTTCGAGGTCGACTCGGGGGCACCGATCGATCTGGGCATCGACGGCGAGGCCGCGACACTGGACCCGCCGCTGCACTTCACGACCAGGCCCGGCGCCCTCGTGGTGCGCCTCCCGCGCGCCGCGCGCGAGCGGGCCGAGGCCGGCCGGGCGGGCCCCCTCCCTTCGCCCCTGGAACTGCCGGACCTGCTCCGGCTCATTGTCGTCTCGCCGCGGCCGCCCAGTTCAGCCGGTGACGCACCCGAGCCGTCGGCAGGCCCGAGGGCCGCTGGGGCGGTGGGACGGCGGCTTCGCCACCTGATCAGCGGCTGGGACGGCCGCGTCTACGAGGCGCTCGCCGATTCGCGGACGAGCGCCCTCGACCGGCCCATGCGAGGGATCGCCCGCTTCGCCGACCACTCCAAGCCCTGGCTCGTCAGCGCCGCCCTCATGGCCGTCGCCGGGCCGCGCGGACGCCGGGCCGCACTGGCCGGGCTCGCCGCCGTCGGCGTCACCTCCCTTGTCGTCAACCAGCCACTGAAGTGGGCAGGGGGCCGGCGCCGCCCCGACCGAGTGGCGGCTGGCGTGCCGCGGTCGCGATGGGTGCCCATTCCGGAGTCCACGTCCTTCCCCTCCGGCCACGCCGCGTCGGCCGCCGCGTTCGCGACGGCGGCCGGCCATGTGCTGCCGCTGCTGCGTGGGCCTCTGGGGGCGGCCGCGGCCGCGGTGTGCCTGTCTCGCGTGTACACCGGCGTCCACTACCCCAGCGACGTGGTGGCGGGCGCGCTCATCGGCGCGAGTGTCGGCCGCGTGACCTCGATGCTCGTGGCTCGTGCCTACGCGAGCCCGAGCGCTCGTCGACTGGGGTGAGTGACGGGACTCGAACCCGCGACACCCGGGACCACAACCCGGTGCTCTACCAGCTGAGCTACACCCACCATGAAGCGCCGGGGGCGCGCCCCCGGCAGGGTCAGCAGTGTACGGGACCTCGTGGCCGGCTCAGCCAGGCGTTTCGCCGCTGTCCTCGGCCGACACCGTCTCCGACCCGAGGCTCGACCCGATGGCCCGAGCCGTCTCGGAGTCCGGGCCGGGCGCCGGCACGAAGATGGCGGCCCGGTAGTAGCGCAGCTCCTCGATGGACTCGCGGATGTCGGCGAGCGCCCGGTGACCGCCGTTCTTCGCGGGCGCGTGGAAGTACGCCCGCGGGTACCACCGGCGCGCCAGCTCCTTGATCGAGCTCACGTCCACGATCCGGTAGTGCAGGTGCGCGTCGACAGCGGGCAGGTCACGGGCCAGGAACCCGCGGTCGGTGGCGACGGAGTTGCCCGCCAGGGGCGCGCGGCGCGGCTCGGGCACGTACTCGCGCAGGTACGTCAGCACGCGCGCCTCGGCCTCCTCGAGTGTCACGCCCTGGGCGAGCTCGTCGAGCAGCCCCGACGAGGTGTGCATCACCCGGACCACCTCGGGCATGGTCTCCAGTGCCGAGTCGGGCGGCTTGATGACGACGTCGACCCCTTCGCCGAGCACGTTCAGCTCGTCGTCGGTGACCAGCGCGGCGATCTCGATGAGCGCGTCACGTTCCAGGTCGAGACCCGTCATCTCGCAGTCGATCCACACCAAGGGGGGGTTCACGCCCTCCAGCCTAGGGAAGATCAGACCAGTCGCTGCGTCCACACGAGTGCGCTCGCCGCACCGAGCACCGCGATGAGCAGCGCCAGGCCGGAGAAGATCGCGGTCACGTCGTGGGTCCGCACGACGTAGGCCACGTCGCGACCGATCTGGTGATAGATGGAGCCCAGCTGGCCGGAGGTGTGCGCGTCGAAGGTCTTCCCCGAGCTCTCGGCGGCGATGCGCGCCATGGTCTGCGGGTCGTAGGGCACCGGTACGTCCTGCCCGCCGACGTTCACGCTGCCGCCGGAGGTCCCGAACGCGATGGTGTCGATCGGCACCCTGGCGGCCTTGGCCTGCTGCGCGGCGGCGTCGGCCGCGGCGGTCGGCGACAGGTTGCCGTCGCCGACGGTCGGCGTACCGTCGCTCATCAGCACGATGACGGCGGGCACCGGCTTGCCGGAGGAGCTCTTCGGCATCCCCTCGATGGCCGACAGGGCGGTCTGGATCCCCGCCGCGGTGGCGGTCCCTTCGCCCACCTGAAGGGCCCCGATGGCCGACAGCAGGCTGGCCTTGTCCCTGGTCGGCGGGACGAGGAGGCGGGCGCTGCCGTCGAAGGTGACCAGGCCCACCTGGACCCCCTTGGGCAGCTTCTCGACGAAGTCCCTCGCCTCGTTCTCCGCGGCCTGCAGCCGGCTCGGTGAGACGTCGGTGGACGACATCGACGCCGAGGTGTCGAGCGTCAGCATGATCGTCGCCCGGTCGCGCGGCGTCCGCATGGCCATCGCCGGCTGCGCGAAGGCGAGGACCAGCACCGTCAGCGCGAGCAGCAGCGAGGCCGCGGGCACGTGCCGCTGCCAGCCGGAGCGCTTCGGGGCGACGGAGTCCAGCAGGTCGAGGCTGGTGAAGCGCACGACCTGGGCGTGCCGACACCGCTGCATGACCAGGTAGGCCACGAGCAGCGCGATCGGCGCCGCCAGGAGGACGAGGCGCCAGGCGGACTGGAAGGTCATCGGGGGGTCCCTACGGCGGTGAAGTGGTGGGCGGACAGTCGGCGCCGGTCGGCCGGGATGGTGGCGCGCATCCGGCTGTGGCGCATGGCGTAGGTGAGGGTCGCGGTGAGCCAGTCGTCGGCGGTGGACAGGTGCAGGTAGCCGGCTCCGGCGGCGTGGATGCGGCGGGCGATCTCGGCGGTACGCGCCGCCGCGGCGTCGGCGTAGCGCGCGCGGAGCGCCTTCGACCTCGTCTGGACATAGCGCTGGCGGCCCGTCTCGGTGTCGACCACGCCGAGGATGCCCACGTCGGGCAGGGTCAGCTCGCGCGGGTCGGTGACGTGGACCGCGACCACCTGGTGGCGCTGGGCCAGTGCCCGCAGCGGGCGCGCCCAGTCGTCGGTGCCGAGGAAGTCGGAGAGCACCACGACCTGGCTGCGCCGGGCCTGGCCGACGAGCAGCCGGCGCATCGCAGCGGCGAGGTCGGCGTCGGGAGAGGGCGCGCCGTCGCGTCGCGGGCTGTCGTAGAGCGTCGAGAGCGTGGCCATGAGCCAGGTACGTCCGCTGCGCGGCGGCGTGGCGAGCAGCGTGTCGCCCCCGGCGAGGACCAGGCCGAGCCGGTTGTGTCCGCGCACGGTGAGCATGCCGAAGGCCGCTGCCGCCCCGAGCACGACGTCGCGCTTCTCCGCCCGGGCGGTGCCGAAGTCCAGGCTCGCCGAACGGTCGGCCACGAGCCAGGTGTCGATCTCGCGCTCGGCCTCGGTGGTGCGCACGTGGGTCTCTGCCGAGCGCGCCGTGAGGTTCCAGTCGATGAGGCGGGCGTCGTCGCCTGGCTGGTAGGCGCGGGCGCCGGCCCGCTCGCTGCCCGGACCCAGCTGCACCGTCTGGTGGTCGCCGGAGGCGCTGCCGTCGAGCCGGCGCAGCACCTCCAGCTCCAGCCGGCGCAGCACCGAGGCGCGCGCCGCGACCTCGGCGACGCCCGGCGCGCCCGGACGGGCGTCGTTGCTCATCCGGCGGCCTGGGTCGGGGCGGGGCCGTACACGACCGGGGCCGGCACGGTGTCGTGACGGGTCGCGACGCGGGGCGCCGGGACGTGGGTGAGCACGCGGCGGACGACCTCGTCCGGGTGGATGCCCTCGGCGAGGGCGTCGTAGGACAGCGACACACGGTGACGCAGCACCTCGGGGGCCACGTCGTAGACGTCCTGCGGGACGACGAAGCGCCGGCCACGCATGACCGCGAGGGCCCGGGCTGAGGCGATGAGACCGAGCGTGCCTCGCGGGCTGGACCCCAGCGAGACGAGCCGGTCCAGCTCCTCCAGGCCCCAGGGGCCCGGCTCACGGGTGGTCATGACCAGGCGCACGGCGTAGTCCTGCACGGCGTGGTGCACGAAGACGCCGCGGACCACGTCCTGCAGGACGGCCAGCTGCTCGAGGGAGAGGACCTGGGAGACCGCGGGGACGCCGCCGCTCATGCGCAGCGCGATCGCGCTCTCCTCCTGGTAGGTCGGCTGCGGGACGACGACGTGCATGAGGAACCGGTCGCGCTGGGCCTCCGGCAGGGCGTACACGCCCTCGGACTCGATCGGGTTCTGGGTGGCGAGGACCAGGAACGGCGACGGCAGGGCACGAGTCGTCCCGCCCACGGTCACCTGACGCTCGGCCATCGCCTCGAGCAGGGCCGACTGCACCTTCGCCGGCGCGCGGTTGATCTCGTCGGCCAGGACCACGTTGGCGAAGATGGGACCCCACTCGATGTCGAAGTCCTCCCGTGAGGGGCGCCAGATCCGGGTGCCGACGAGGTCGGCGGGGACCAGGTCAGGGGTGAACTGGATGCGGGCGAACTGGCCGCCGACGACCTTGGACAGCGTCGACACGGTCAGCGTCTTGGCCAGACCGGGGAAGCCCTCGATGAGGCAGTGGCCGCCTGCGAGCAGGCAGACCATCACCCGCTCGACGAGCCGGTCCTGCCCGACGACGACGCGCTTGACCTGGAACATCGCGTCCTCCAGCAGCGCCGCGTGCTCCGAGCCGGGGACCGGCGAGCCGGGCGAGGCTGCCTGGTACGTCGGCTGCGGCTGCTGGGGGGCGTACTGCTGCGGGGCCGGGTAGTCCTGTGGGGCGTACTGCTGCGGGGCAGGGGCCTGCTGGGTGGGTCGGGCCTCGGACGGGCTGGCGTCGGTCGAGCTCACGCGGTGCTCCTCAGGCATCGGGAGTTGCACGGTTGGCTGGGTGGAGGGCTGGGGCTGCGGGACGGGTGACCGGGAGGGCTGGGGCTCCCACGGGTCCACCGGGATCGCCTGGGTCATCCGACCGGCCCTTCGCCGAGGGTGACCGTCTCGGTGTGGCTGTTGCCGAACGGGTCGGTCCAGCTCACCGAGACCTTGTCGCCGGGGTGGTGCTTGGTCAACGCCGTGTGCAGGGCGTCCGCCGAGCTGACGGTCTGGCCGCCGAGGGCGGTGATGACGCTGCCGGAGACGATCCCGGCCTTGTCCGCCGCCGTGCCGGGCGTGACCGCGGCGACGGGCACGCCGTTGACCGAGGCGCCGCCGAAGCCGTTGGTCGCGATGCTCACGCCGAGGAACGCGCTGCCGCCGATGTGCACGGTGCTCGAAGACTTGCCGGCGATGATCTGCTTGGCGATCGCGGACGCGGTGTTGATCGGGACGGCGAAGCCCTGGCTGGCCGTGGACTGGAAGCTGTTGGACTCGGCGCCCGCCGTGATGACGCCGATGATCTTGCCATCGGAGCTGGCGAGCGCGCCGCCGGAGTCGCCGGCCTGGATCCCGGCGTCGGTCTCGATGAGGCCGGAGAGCTGCTCGGACGTGCCGTCCGCCTCGTCCTGGGCGGTGATCGACTTGTTCAGGCCGGTCACGGTTCCGGTGGCCACGCTCGGCGTGCCGCCGACCCCGCCGGCGTTGCCGACGCCGACCACGTCGTCGCCGATCTTGACCGTCGAGGAGTCGCCGAGCGGCGCGACGGTCAGACCCGAGGCGTCGGCGAGCTTGATGACGGCGATGTCGTGCGTGGCGTCGTAGCCCAGCACGCTCGCGTGGTAGGTCTTGCCGGTCGCGACGACCGTGACGGTCATCGACGTCGAGCCGGCTACCACGTGGTGGTTGGTGAGCACGAGGCCGTCGCTGCTGAGGATGATCCCGGTCCCTGCGCCCTCGCTGCCGTCGTAGCCGATGCTCGAGACGATGTCGACCAAGCCCGGGGTGACCGCGGCGGCTGCCGCGTTGGTGGAGGTGCCCCCGTTCTGGCTCTGCGAGCCCGAGCCACCCTGGCCGGTGCTGCCCTGACCTTGGGAGCCCTGACCCTGGGAACCCTGACCCTGGGAGCCGGTCCCGCCCTGGCCCAGCCCGTTCTGGTCGCTGCCGCCCTGGCCAGTGCTGCCCTGACCGCTACCGCCCTGGCTCTGCGAGCCGCTGCCGTTCGAGCCCCCGAAGCCGGGCGTGCTCGGGGCCGTCGAGGGGGTCAGCGGGGCGGTGATGTTCGGGGTGTTCGCGGCCGTGGGCTGCGAGGAGTGCCGCGGGATCGCGCCGGTGACCAGCGCCCCGAGGACGAGGAGAGCGACGAGCACGGCGGCGCCGGCGGCCATCAGGGCGCGCTTCGACGGACCCTGCGGGGCGGGCGGTGTGGGGGTCGCCGGGACCTCCGGCGCGGCGACCGTGGTCGTGGGCCAGGTCGCGGCCTGGGTACCCGGGTCTCCCCAGAGCGGGGAGGTCCAGTCGTCCTGCCGGGGGTCCGTGGGGGTCCCCGAGGGCCAGGGGCTGCTCATCTCATACCTCCGTATCAGCCGGTGTCCCGGCTGCCACGAAGTCTTGCCCGAGTTCCTGAGACCCGACCCGCCCGTACCTGAGAGGTGCCTAAGAGTCCGCGCACGTCGGGGCCGCCGCCTCCGCCCCGAGGACGTGGATCAGCCGCACGGCGTCGTAGGGCGCGGCGCCCTCGACGTCGTTGTCGAAGAACGCGTACGTCGCCGCGCCACGTGCGCGCCACCCGCGCAGCCGCTGCGCCCAGCTCTGCAGCGCCTCGTCGCTGTAGCGCCCGGAGTACAGCTGTGCGGAGCCGTGCAGCCGCACGTACACCAGGTCCGTCGTGACCTGGTCGAGCACCGGGTAGTGACCGGCGGTGTCGGCCACGACGAGCCCCACGCCGTGCTCGGCGAGCAGGGCGGAGCAGCGCGGGTCGCGGAAGGACTCGTGCCGCGGCTCGACGACGTGCCGCAGCGGCCGGTCCTCCTCGGCCTCCGTCAGCGCTCGCCCGGCCATCCGCTCGTCGTGCTCGCGTGCGAGCGCCGCCGCCAGCCCGGTGGTGCGCGGGAGCAGGTCGAGGAAGGCCCGCAGGTCGTCGGCGTCGAAGGCGAGGGTCGGGGGCAGCTGCCACAGCAACGGCCCCAGGGCCGGGCCGAGGGCCAGGACGCCGGAGGCGAGGAAGTTGGCGAGCCCCTGGCGGGCGTGGTGCGTGCGCTTGACGTGGGTGACGTACCGGCTGCCCTTGACTGCGAGGACGAAGCCCGCGGGCACCTCCGAGCGCCAGCGCGCGAAGGTCGTGGGCCGCTGCAGGCCGTAGAAGGTGGCGTTGACCTCGAGCGCGCTCGTCCGCTCGGCCAGGTAGGACAGCTCCAGGCGCTGGGGGAGCCCGGCGGGGTAGAAGTCCCCGCGCCACCGCGGGTATCGCCAACCCGAGGTGCCGACCCGGACCAGGGGTGCGGCCACGGTCAGCTGCTGGGTGTCCTCAAGACGTTGGTGATCGCGACCTTGGCGCCCTGCACGTTGTCCTTGGTGATCGAGTACAGGGGGACCTGCTGGCGCGAGGTCTGTCCCGGGTCGACGTTCTCCACGTTGGCCGTGGCCGTGTCGAGCAGGGACTTGCCGCTCGCGTTCGTCACGGACAGGTTGATGAGGTAGTTGGACGTGTCCGGCGTCGAGTTGGTGACGCTCACCTGCACCTGCGCCAGGCCCGAGGAGGTGAACGTGATGGTCTGTGCGACGCGTACGTCCTGAGCGGCGTTCTGACCGCTGCCGTGCGAGGAGCCGACCGCGTGGATGAAGAAGGCCACGATGACCGCGAAGACCACGACCACCAGTGCGACCCCGACGATGATGGTGGTCAGGCTGACCTTCTTCGGCTCTGGCGTGGGCTCCAGCTCCTCCTCGCCCGAGTCCTCGTAGTCCTGGTCATCGGCGTCGTCGTCGGAGCCCGCGGGCCGCTCGTCGTCACTCATGGGGCTACCCCTCGCGTCGATCTTCTAGCGCGAGGCTAGTCGCCCGAGCCGGCCCGAGCGCCCCACTCGCCGGACTCGGTCGGGGACTGCTCAGCTGGCTGCGAAGTAGCCGCGATCGAGGCTGGCGATGCGGGCGCCGGTGCCGCTCTCCGACGTCAGGTCGAGAGACTCCTCGAGCTCCGATCCGTCCTGGTACCCGAAGACGGTCAGATGATGCGACGACGTCTTCGTGAGCGTGTGGGTGTCCCCGCCGCCTGATGGCCCAGTGGACATCGTCGTGTAGAACGCGCCACGCGTCGAAGGCAACGGTCGGGTTGGACCGGTCCTTCGCCTTCAGGCCCAGCGTCGTTGTCACGTGAGGTCGAACCTGACGTACCCAGTCGGGTTGCCCACGGCGTCGACCCCATGGGCGACGGCCGTGACGTCGGTATCCACCGTCGATGAGGGTGCGCCGTCCACCTCCGGGATGGCCACCCAGTGCACGTGGTTGTCCGTCGCTCGATAGACCACGCGAGGTTCGCTGGTCTGCGGGTCGTTCATGCCGACGGCTGGCTTCCCCGGGGCTTCTGGAACCGACCCTTGCGCCCAGCCTGGCGTCGCCACTCCCAGCGAGTAGCCAACGGCCAAGCACAGCCCCGCCTTGGCCAGTCGACGCGATTGCTTCCCCAAAGACCCGCTCATGGCCATCCCGACCCCCTGTCGGCGCAGCGAATGAGCGAGGTCTAGCGGGCCCAAGGGTTTCAGTGAACCCGAAACTGGGATCTACGTACCCGGTCGCCTGCTACGCCGAGGCCGTCCCCCCGGCAGGATTCGAACCTGCGACATGCGGATTAGAAGTCCGCCGCTCTATCCAGCTGAGCTACGGGGGGTCGCGTCCAGGGTACTGAGATCTCCTCGGGTGCCCGGGCGTCCGACTCGTCGACGACGTCGTCGCCCCGAGACAGCAGGCCCATGCCCCCGAGGATCAGGGCGCCTCCGAGCAGCTGGACCGGTGTCGGGCGGCCGAGACCGGCCACGGCCGCGGTGATGACGCCGACGACGGGCACCAGGTTGACGGCGACCCCCGCGACGCCCGTGCGTACGTGCGGAGCGGCGTAGGACCACAGGACGAACGGCACCGCGAACCCGACGAGCCCCTCGAGGCATGCCAGTCCGATGATGTGCGGGGGCGCAGCGGTGAGACGACTGCCCTGGTGGTGCCAGGACCACAGGACGTACGGCAAGGTCAGTGCGATCGCCGCGACGCCCTGGCGGAAGACGAGGCCGATCGGGTCGGCTCCCAGCGCGAGGCGGCGGGCCGCGACGGCGTACAGCGCGGCGACGAGCGCTCCGAGCACGACGAGCACGTTGCCCACGGCACTGGTCGCGCCGCCCGACTCTGCCAACGCCACCAGGACGGCACCGACGAGACCGAGGGTGAGGGCGGCGCCCTCCGGCCGGCGCAGCCGTTCCCCGAGGACCAGCCAGCCGAGGAGGGCGATGAAGGCGCTCTCGAGTGCCAGGAGGATGGCGCCCGCAGCCGCGCTGGTTCGTTGCAGCCCCAGGTTGACGAGCACGTAGGCCAGTCCCGGCTCGAGCGCGCCGAGCACGACGGCGGGTCGCCAGGCGCCCAGCAGTGGCCGACCGAGGGCTAGTGCGGCGACGGCCACGATCGCGGTTCCCGACACGTTCTCGACGAGGACGAGGTCGGCGGCAGTGAGGCCTCGCAGGACAGTGGTCGCCAACGGGACTGAGAGCCCCCAGACGAACGCGGCCGCGAACAGCGCGATGGGCGCGCGCTTCATGGGTATCATCCTTCCTAACCATCAAACTATCAGATGATGGTTATATCCGCCTCCCCCGACAGCTAGCCTTGTCTCGTGACGCTCGAGGTGCCCGACCGGGTCGGCGGACGTCTCGCGCTCGATTTCGTCAACACCGTCGACCCTCGTCACGCCGAGGACCGGCGCGACTACCTCGCGAGCTACGACGCCCTTCTCGCGTGGGCCGACGCCGCCGTCGACGAGCTTCCCGTCGGGTTAGCGACCTTGCGCCGCATGGCGGCGGCCGATCCGGCCGTCGCACGACACGCGCACGCGAAGGCACTAGAGCTTCGCGAGGCCCTCTACCGGCTGCTTACCGCGTCGGCGGGGCGCCGTCGCGTCGACACCGGCGACCTCGACGTCGTCAACGCCGCGATCCGCGAGGCCACCGACCGCGTGGTCCTGCGCCGTGCCCGTGGCGGGGGTGTCCGCGACGCCTGGGAGCGGGAGCCCTCGCTCACCTCACCGCTATGGCCGGTGGCGCTGGACGCCTGGTCCATCCTCACCGAGGCCGACCTCGGCCGGCTGCGCGAGTGCCCGGGGGGCGGCGACTGCGGCTGGCTGTTCCTCGACACCTCCCGGTCGGGCACCCGCCGCTGGTGCGACATGCGGACGTGCGGGAACCGAGCCAAGGCCCGGGCGCACTACGCGAAGGTTCACCCGCTAGACTTACGGTAGCGTAGGTTACTCACTGGTAGGCAACGCGGAGGCGGGGGCACATGTCACCGACACGACGTCGAGCGGGTCGCGCCAAGCTGCACGGCGAGGTCATCGCCTACGAGGACATCCCCGCTCCGGGGCCCGTGGCCGTGCTGATCCACGGCGTGGGCTCGAGCCGGGACACCTGGGCCACGGTCGTGCCGTTGCTCGTCCAGCGGGGCGTCCACGTGCTCGCGGTCGACCTCCCGGGCCACGGTGGGTCCTCGAAGAGCCACGGCGACTACAGCCTCGGCGCCCTGGCCAGCAGCGTGCGCGACCTGCTCGACCACCTCGGGTACCAGCGCTGCGTCCTGGTCGGCCACTCCTTGGGCGGCGGCGTGGCGATGCAGTTCGCCTACCAGTTCCCCGAGCGCTGCGAGGGGCTGGTGCTCGTCGCGAGCGGTGGTCTCGGTCAGGAGACCAACCACCTGCTGCGAGCCGCGTCCCTGCCGGGCGCCGAGCTCGTCATCCCGCTCATCTCGCATCCATGGACCGTCGACGCCATCTCCCGCGTCGGCACCGTCCTCGGTGCCGTCGGCATCGGTCCCGGCATGCTTTCCCCGGACTCGATGACCGTCCTCGCGGGGTTGCACGACCCGCCGACGAGGGCTGCGTTCCTCGCCACGCTGCGCGGGGTGGTCGACATCTCCGGGCAGCGCGTGTCGGCCATCAGCCGGCTGCCGGACGCGCGACTGCCGATCCTGCTCGTCTGGGGCGACCGGGACCCGGTGATCCCCGTCCAGCACGGGCACGCCGCGGCGGCGGCGATCCCCGACGGCAGGCTGGTCGTGTTCCGGGGTGCCGGTCACGAGCCGCACCGCTACGACCCCGAGCGCTTCGCCGAGCTCGTCGCCGACTACCTCGCCCGCCTGCCGGGCCTCGATCCGGCGTCCACAGCCTGAGCGTGCCGCTCGGTACGCACAGATCCGCGCGTACGGCTTCCAGCGGCACGGCGTACCCGGCCAGCCTCGCCCTCGACCGGTGGGCGGTCCACCGGCAAGGTGCGAGGAGAGGCCCGCCGTGAACGACATCTGGACCACCATCGTCGGCAACGTCGCCACCACCCCCAAGACGTCGCTCACCCCGGACGGCGTCCCCGTCACCTCGTTCCGGCTCGCCAGCTCCCGCCGCTATCAGGACCGGGCCACCGGCCGCTGGGTCGACGGCGCCGCGTCCTACGTCAGCGTGACCTGCTGGCGCCGGCTCGCCGAGAACGTCTCCTCCTCGGTGAGCCTCGGGCACCCGCTCGTCGTCTACGGCCGCCTGACGATCACCGAGTGGGAGCGCGACGGGCGCAAGGGCTCCAACGCCGACCTCCTGGCGCAGGCGGTCGGCCACGACATGTCCCGCGGTACGTCCTTGTGGGCCCCCTCGCCCCGCCGCCAGGAGGCGCCCAAGCCGAGCGAGGTGGTCGAGCCGGCCCCGGCCGCGAGGCCGGGAGCGGAGGCGGCCTGACGCCCGACACTAGGCTTGCGCGTCATGGCGGAGTTCATCTACGTGATGCGCAAGGCGCGCAAGGCCCACGGCGACAAGGTCATCCTCGACGACGTCACCCTCGCGTTCTACCCGGGCGCGAAGATCGGCGTCGTCGGGCCGAACGGCGCCGGCAAGACCAGCGTGCTGCGCATCATGGCCGGGCTGGACACCCCGTCGAACGGCGACGCGACGCTGTCTCCCGGCTACACCGTGGGCATGCTCGCGCAGGAGCCGACGCTCGACGACGCCAAGACGGTGCTCGAGAACGTGCGGGACGGCGTACGGGACACCCTCGCGCTCCTCGAGCGCTACAACGAGATCTCGGAGCAGCTCGCCGACCCCGCGGCCGACTACGACAGCCTGCTCGGCGAGATGGCCAAGCTGCAGGAGCAGATCGACCACAAGAACGCCTGGGACCTCGACTCCCAGCTCGAGCAGGCGATGGACGCCCTGCGCTGCCCGCCCGGCGACGCCGACGTCTCGGTGCTCTCCGGCGGCGAGCGGCGTCGGGTCGCGCTGTGCCGGCTCCTGCTGCAGGCACCGGACCTGCTCCTCCTCGACGAGCCGACCAACCACCTCGACGCCGAGTCGGTCCAGTGGCTCGAGCAGCACCTCGAGAAGTACGCCGGCACCGTCGTCGCCGTCACCCACGACCGCTACTTCCTCGACAACGTGGCGCAGTGGATCCTCGAGCTCGA